>JAFEGB010000045.1 GCA_018240295.1 Pseudomonadota bacterium | reverse complement strand
CGGCCGGACGCGGCAGCGGCGTGGCCACGGCCGGCGGGTCGATCGCGGCCGGCACGGCCTCGGTGGCGGCGGCGATGACCGGGGCTTCGGCCGGGCGCCAGGGTTCTCCGGCTGCGGGCGCGGCCGGCGTGACCGCCGCCGGCGGCCGCCACGGCAGCGTGCGCGTGCTGCCGGCGGCGACGGCGAGCACGTCGGCACTGCCGCGATCGCGCGACGCGAGCAGCGTGCCGGCATCGCCGGGCTTCGGCCGGCGGTGGGCATCGGCGAGGGTCTGGAAGGGCGCGACGGCTTCGAGTTCGACCTCGGCCGTGCCGCGGCCGGTGACATCGAGCGCCCTGGCGGCGGCGAACGACAGGTCGATGACGCGATCGCCGACGAAGGGGCCGCGGTCGTTGACGCGCAGCACCAGCTACTTGCCGTTGCGCAGGTTCGTGACCTTCACACAGGTCGGGATCGGCAGCGTCTTGTGCGCGGCCGAGATCTCGTGCATGTCGAAGGGCACGCCGCTGGAGGTCTTCTTGCCGTGGAAGGCATCGCCATACCACGAGGCGATGCCGCGCTCGCGGTAACCCTCGCTGGTGCCGAGCACCTGATAGCGCTTGCCGAACACCACGTAGGACTCGGGGTTGCCGGAGCGGCTCGGCGGTTCGGCACGCCGGTCGCCCGAATCGGGCGTCGAGCACGCCGCCAGCCACAGCGCGCCGGCCCCCAGCAGCAGTCGCACGGTGACTCGCATCTTCGCGTTCGCAGGCATCGGCCCTCGTCTCCGCTGGCTCAGCGCCGGGCCGCGATCGCTTCGGACAGCTGCGTGACTGCCATCGCGTACAGGGCGCTGAGGTTGTAGCGCGTGATCGCGTAGAAGTTGTCGAAGCAGAGATACGGCTCCAGTCCGGTCTCGCCGTCGAGCGTCACCAGCAGCGCCGTGCGTGCCGCATCGACGGCCGCGGCCGGCTCGACGCCGCGCGCGCGCCACTGCGCGATGCTCAGGCGCGTCAGCGACTTCGGCGCGCGGAAGTTGCTCGACACCGCACCTTCCCAGCCCGGGCCGCTCAGGCGCGCCGGCAGCGCGATCAGCGGATCGGCGCGGCGCCAGCCGCTGTTGGCGAGGTAGTTGGCGATGCTGCCGATCGCATCCTCGGGGTCGGTCCAGAGGTTGCGGTGGCCGTCGCCGTCGAAGTCGATCGCGAGGCGCCGGTAGCTCGACGGCATGAACTGCGCGAGCCCCATCGCGCCGGCGTAGGAGCCGAGCGGCTGGCGGAAGTCGAGACTTTCCTCGGTCGCGAGCACCAGGAAGTTCTCCAGTTCCTTGCGGAAGTAGTCGGCACGGCGCGGGTAGTCGAAGGCCAGCGTCGCCAGCGCCTCGAACACCGGGAACTTGCCGGTGTTGGCGCCGTAGAGGGTCTCGACGCCGATGATCGCGGTGATCACCTGCCCGGGCACGCCGTAGCGGGCCTCGGCGCGCGCCAGCGCCGCGGCGTTGGCGCGCATGAACTCGACGCCGCCGCCGATGCGTTTTTCGGTCAGGAAGATTTTCCGGTAGGCCGACCACGGCTTGGCTTCGGCCGGGCGGTCCATCAGCTCGATGATCTCGGGGCGCGAGGCGCTCTGCGCGAAGGCGCGGCGCAGCGCCCCGGCGTCGATGCCGTGTCTTGCGGTCATCTCGCGGATGAAGGCGTCGACTTCGCTGCGACCGGCGAAGGGCTGGCCGGTGGCCGGTTCGGCAGCGGCGACCGGGCGCGGGCGGGCTTCGACGACGGGCGGCGTGGCGGTGGCACAGGCGCCGAGCAGCAGGCCGGCGGCGGCCACGGACAGGAGGCGGATCATGCGGCAGGGAAGCCCTTCCGGCGCGTCGCGCTCAGTGCCCGACGCGGCGGCGGTGGAAGTGGAGGCTCATGAGGATACCGAAGCCGGCCATGATCGTCACGAGCGAGGTGCCGCCGTAGCTGACCAGCGGCAGCGGCACGCCGACCACCGGCAGGATGCCGCTGACCATGCCGGTGTTGACGAAGGCATAGAAGAAGAACACCAGCGCCAGCGTGCCGCCGGCGATGCGCCCGTAGGTGTCGCCGGCCCCGGCCGCGAGGCGCAGCGCGCGCGCGACGATCAGGAAGTACAGCACCAGCAGGATGCAGACGCCGATCAGCCCGAACTCCTCGGCGAAGGTGCCGAGGATGAAGTCGGTGTGCGACTCGGGCAGGAATTCGAGGTGCGACTGCGTGCCGTTCAGCCAGCCCTTGCCGTACAGGCCGCCGGAGCCGATCGCGATCTTCGACTGGATGATGTGGTAGCCGGCACCGAGCGGATCGGCCTCCGGGTCGAACAGCGTGCGCACGCGCTGGCGCTGGTATTCGCGCATGCCGTATTCCCAGAACACCGGCGCGACCGCAGCGATCGCGGCGATCAGGCCGAAGATGATCTTCCACGACATGCCGCCGAGAAACAGCGCGAACAGCCCGGCCGAGAACACCACGAGGCCGGTGCCGAGGTCCGGCTGCTTGGCGATCAGCACGAAGGGCACGCCGGCGATCACCGCGCCGACCAGCAGGTGCGGCACGCGCGGCGGCAACTGCTTGTCGGCGAAGTGCCAGGCGAGCATCAGCGGCACGGCGATCTTCATGATTTCCGAGGGCTGGAAGCGCACGAAGCCGAGATCGAGCCAGCGCTGCGCGCCCATCGAGTGATCGCCGACCAGCAGGACCGCAACCAGCAGCAGGTTGCCGATCGCATACAGCGCCGGCGTCCATGTCCGCAGCAGCGTCGGCGGCACCTGCGCGAGCACGATCAGCACGACGAAGCCGAGCCCGAGGCGCGTGCCCTGGCGGATCACCGACTCCAGATCCTGCAGCGAGGCGCTGTAGAGCACGACCAGCCCGATCGCGGCGACCGCGAGCAGGCCGAGCAGCAGTGGCGCATCGAGATGCACACGCGCCAGCAGCCGCGGGCGCGGCGCCTCGCGATCGTGCAGCGGGGCATCCTGGAAGGCGTACGGACTCATGACGACCTCATGGCGGCGGGCTCGCGCCGGCGGGGGCGCCCGCGGCGTTGGTCGGCAGCAGGTAGGCATCCATGACCTTCTTGGCCAGCGGCGCGGCCACCGAACCGCCGTGGCCGCCGTTCTCGGCGATCACGGCAACGGCGATGCGCGGCGCATCGGCCGGTGCGAAGGCCATGAACAGCGCGTGATCGAGCAGTTCATCCTTCAGGCGGCTGGCGTCGTAGCGCTCGTTCTGGCCGACCGTGAACACCTGCGCGGTGCCGGTCTTGCCGGCGATGCGGTAGGCCGAGAACTTGCCGACCGCCCGGAACGCCGTGCCGCGTTCGGAGTGCACGACGTGGGTCATGAAGGCCGTGACCCATTCGAAGATGCGCCGGTCCGGCGCGGCGACGCTTGGCAGCGCCACCGCCGGCAGTTCGGTGATGCGCCGCAGCGCCGGGTCCTCGAGCGCATGCACGATGCGCGGCTGGAAGCGCCGCCCGCCCATCGCCAGCGTCGCCGTCGCGCTCGCGAGCTGCAGCGGCGTCACCAGCAGATAGCCCTGACCGATGCCGACGCTGACCGTATCGCCGGGGAACCAGGCCTGGTTGTAGGTGCGCCGCTTCCAGTCCTGCGAGGGCAGCAGGCCGCTCTTCTCGTTGCGCAGGTCGATGCCGGTCGGCTTGCCGAAGCCGAACTGGCCGAGGAAGGCACCGATGCGGTCGATGCCGAGTTCGAGCGCGAGATCATAGAAGTACACGTCGCAGGACTCGGTGATCGCGCGGTCGAGGTCGGTGCGGCCGTGGCCGCCGCGGCGCCAGTCGCGGAACTTGTGATCCTGCCCCGGCAGCTGGAAGTAGCCGCCGCAGAAGATCGACGAGTAGCGGTCGACGGCGTTGTAGGCGAGGCCGGCCAGACCCATGAACGGCTTGATCGTCGAGCCGGGCGGGTACATGCCGCGCAGCGCGCGGTTGTACAGCGGCCGGTCCGGCGAGGTGTTCAGCGCCTTGTAGCTCTTGGCGTCGATGCCGTTGACGAACGGATTCGGATCGTAGGACGGGTTCGAGGCCATCGCGATCAGCTCGCCGTTGCGCGGGTCGATCGCGACGATGGCACCGTTGAAGTTCGCCTCGCTGAGCGCGAGTTCGGCGACGCGCTGCACGCGCGAGTCGATGGTCAGGTAGACGTTGCGCCCGGCGGTCGGCGGCGTGCTCTCCAGCACGCGGATCACGCGGCCCTGGGCGTTGGTCTCCACCTGCTGGTAGCCGACCTTGCCGCGCAGCACGTCCTCGTAGGACTTCTCGACGCCGATCTTGCCGATGTGGCTCGACCCCGAGTACTCGGCCGGATCGAGGCGCGCAAGCTCCTGCTCGTCGATGCGTCCGACGTAGCCGACGACGTGCGCCATGTGCGTCCCGAGCGGATAGGTGCGGGTCAGGTCGTTCCTGATGTCGACGCCGGGCAGCCGGAACTGGTTGATCGCCACGCGCGCCATTTCATCCTCGGTGAGGTTGAAGCGCAGCGGCACGCCGTTGTAGCGCGGGCTGCGGCGCAGCAGGCGCCGGAAGCGGTTGATCTCGGAGTCCGACAGCTCGATCAGCGTCTTGAGCTGTTCGAGCAGCGCCTCCATCTGCGCGTGGCTGCCGACCTGCTCGGGCGTGATCTCCAGATGAAACGACGCCAGGTTGCCGGCGAGCAGCACGCCCTTGCGGTCGAAGATCTGGCCGCGCGTCGGCGGCACCGGCACCAGCCGGATGCGGTTCTGGTCCGACAGCGTCGCGAAGTGCTCGTGGTTGACGATCTGCAGCCAGGCCAGACGCGCGGCGATCACCGAGAACAGCAGGAACACCAGCACGCCGGCCACCAGGGCGCGGCCGGCGAACAGCTTGCGCGCGGCGCGCGTGTCGCGAAGCGGGCGACTCATGGCACTCGATCCGGAAACGCTCAGGAAACCTGGAAGCGCCGGCGCAGGTCGCGCAGCACGATGAACACCCACGGCCAGGCCAGCATGCCGCCGAGCGGCGGGGCCAGATACCACCAGTCGCCGGGCGGATAGCCGGTGATGCCCTTGATCCAGACCACCAGCAGCTGTTCGATCATCAGGAACGAGGCCACCGACAGCGCCTGCTGCCACAGCGGGAACACGCGGATGCGCTGGTGGAAGCGCACGGTCAGCCAGGCGACCGTCGCCAGCCCGAGCGCGTGCTGGCCGAGCAGCGTGCCCTGGGCGGTGTCCTGGATCAGCCCGAGCACCCAGCCGGTGCCGACGCCGACGCGGTTCGGCAGCGCCAGCGCCCAGTAGGTCAGCACCAGCCCGACCCAGTCGGGCCGGAAGCGGTCGATGACCGGCGGCAGGTGCAGGCTGGAGAGCATCAGCGCGACGACGAAGGTCAGCAGCACCAGCCCGTAGCCGCGCGAGGTTTCGATCGACCCCATGGTTTCAGTGCCTGCCTGCGGCCGCGGCCGGCTTGTCGGGCTTCGGATGGCGATCCGGCTTCGCGGCATCCGGCACGGGCGCGACGGCGGCGGCTCCGGGGTGGGCGGCCGGATCGGCGATGTCGTCGAGGATCATCAGCACCTCGCGCACGCGATCGAGATGCGCGGTCGGCTGCGCGAACACGCGCGCGAACGGCCGGCCGGGGTCGAACTCGACGCGCGTGACGCGCGCGACCGGATAGCCGCGCGGAAAGCGCCCGCCGAGGCCGGAGGTCACGACCAGATCGCCGACCTTGACGTCGCCGTTGTTCGGGATGTTCGGCAGCTCCAGCTCGCTGAAGCGCCCGGTGCCGACTGCGAGCGAGCGGATGCCGTTGCGCGTCAGCTGCACCGGCAGCGCGTGCGCGGGGTCGGTGATCAGGATCGCCGTCGAATCGAGCAGGTTGGCGTGCGCGACCTGGCCGACGATGCCGCGCTCGTCGATCAGCGGCTGGCCGATGCGCGCGCCCTGCTGCGTGCCGCGGTTGAGCAGCACCTGGTGGCGGTAGGGGTCGAAGTCGACCATCAGGATCTCGGCGATCAGCACGCGCTCGGCCGCGACGTTGACCGTCGATTCCAGCAGCGAGCGCAGCCGGCGGTTCTCGGCCTCGAGCGCGGTGAGCTTCTGCAGCTGGGCGTTGATGAACAGCTGCTTCTCGCGCAGGCGCTCGTTCTCCTCGACCAGCGCCGAGCGCGATTCGAAGTGCTGCGCCAGCCAGTCGGCGGCCTCGAACGGCAGCTGCACGGTGACCTGCAGCGGGTACAGCGCGGTGGCCAGCACGTTGCGCATCAGCTCCAGGTGGTGCTGGCGGTGGTCGACCGTCATCAGCACCACCGACAGCAGCGCGAGCAGCGCATAGCGGATCGACGCGGCCGTTTCCGGTGCGAACAGCGATTTCGACTGGCGGGATTCCAGCTTGCCCACGGCGTCCCCCCGGCGACGGGAGCAGGCCCGCGGCCGCGGATGCAGACGGCCGCAGGGGAGGCGGTCAGTCGACCGCGAAAGTCTGCGCGCCGCGCTCGTCGATCAGTTCGAGCACCCGGCCGCCGCCACGGGCGACGCAGGTCAGCGGGTCCTCGGCGACGACGACGTTGAGGCCGGTCTCCTCCATCAGCAGCCGGTCGATGTCGCGCAGCAGCGCCCCGCCGCCGGTCAGCACGATGCCGCGCTCGGCGATGTCGGCGGCCAGCTCCGGCGGCGTCGATTCCAGCGCCTTCTTGACCGCGCCGGTGATGCCGGACAGCGGCTCCTGCAGGGCTTCGAGGATCTCGTTGGAGTTCAGGATGAAGCTGCGCGGCACGCCCTCGGAGAGGTTGCGGCCCTTGACCTCGATCTCGCGCACGTCCGAGGTCGGGTAGGCGCTGCCGATCTCCTGCTTGATGCGCTCGGCGGTCGGTTCGCCGATCAGCACGCCGAAGTTGCGGCGCACGTAGTTGGTGATCGCCTCGTCGAAGCGGTCGCCGCCGATGCGCACGGACTCGAAGTAGACGATGCCGTTGAGCGAGATCACCGCGACCTCGGAGGTGCCGCCGCCGATGTCGACGACCATCGAGCCGCGCGGCTCGTCGACCGGCATGCCGGCGCCGATCGCCGCGGCCATCGGCTCGGGGATCATGAACACCTCGCGCGCGCCGGCGCCGAGGGCGGATTCCTTGATCGCCTTGCGTTCGACCTGCGTCGAGCCGCAGGGCACGCAAACGAGCACGCGCGGGCTCGGGTTGAAGAACTTGCGCGCATGCACCTTGCGGATGAAGTGCTGCAGCATCTTCTCGGTGACGGTGAAGTCGGCGATGACGCCGTCCTTCATCGGCCGGATCGTGCTGAGGTTGCCGGGCGTGCGCCCGAGCATCTTCTTGGCCTCGGTGCCGACCGCGGCGATCGTGCGCGGCCCGCCGCGCGTGGCGTCCTGCTGGATCGCGACCACGGACGGCTCGTTGAGCACGATGCCCTGCCCGCGGGCATAGATCAGGGTATTGGCGGTCCCCAGGTCGATGGACAGGTCATTGGAGAAGAGTCCGCGCAGACGTCTGAGGAACATTGTGCTTGCCGTAGCCCCGTGGAAAAGGCGCGGCATGGTATCAACGGCTTGGTAGCCGGGCAAGGCGAGTCCGGGGCCGGGGTTTGGGCGGGCGCCGGCATCCGTGCTACCGTGCGCCGGCCATTTCATCGCGCTGCACCATGACGGGCGCATGGCTGCCGAACCGCTGTCGAGAGGAGTCAGGAACCGATGTCGATGGGCCCCGAACAGGTCGCCGCCACCGCGCAGCTCGCGCGTCTGGCCCTGCGCGCCGAGGATGTGCCGGCCGTGGCCGGCAAGCTGTCGGCGATCCTCGATCTGGTCGAACAGATGAATGCCGTCGACACCGCCGGCATCGTGCCGATGGCGCATCCGCTCGAACTGAGCCAGCGCCTGCGCGCCGACGCCGTCACCGAGTCCGACCGGCGCGCCGACTTCCAGGCGATCGCGCCGCAGACCGCCGACGGCCTGTATCTGGTGCCGCGCGTCCTCGAGTGAGGCCGGCAGCGGGCGTCGCGGAAAGGTGCAGGGAGACGCTGCGGATTTCCTGCCTCGGCCCTGTCCAGGTCCTGCGCTGCCCGTGCCTCCCTCCGCGCGCCTGACGCCTCAATCCGCTCCTGCGCCGCTACCCCCCGTCCCCGACCGGGAAGTGAATGCCATGCACACCCAGACCCTCGCCGAACTGGCCCGCGGCCTCGCCGCCGGCGCGTTCTCGTCGCGTGAGCTGACCGAGGCGCTGCTCGCGCGCATCCAGGCGCATGACGGCGCGCTGAACAGCTTCATCACCGTCACGCCCGAGCGCGCGCTCGCGCAGGCCGATGCCGCCGATGCCGCGCGTGCGCGGGGCGAGTTCGGCGTGCTGACCGGCCTGCCGATCGCGCACAAGGACATCTTCTGCACGCAGGGCGTGAAGACCTCCTGCGGCTCGAAGATGCTCGATCGCTTCGTCGCGCCCTACGACGCCACCGTGGTCGCGAAGCTCGATGCCGCCGGCATGGTCATGCTCGGCAAGACCAACATGGACGAGTTCGCGATGGGCTCGTCGAACGAGTCGAGCTGGTATGGGCCGGTGCGCAATCCCTGGGACGTACGGGCGGTGCCGGGCGGTTCGTCCGGCGGCTCGGCGGCAGCGGTCGCCGCGCGCCTGCTGCCGGCGGCGACCGGCACCGACACCGGCGGCTCGATCCGCCAGCCGGCCGCGCTCTGCGGCATCACCGGCCTCAAGCCCACGTACGGGCGCGTGTCGCGCTGGGGCATGATCGCCTACGCCTCCAGCCTCGATCAGGGCGGACCGCTCGCGCGCACCGCCGAGGACTGCGCGCTGCTGCTCGGCGCGATGGCCGGCTTCGATGCGCGCGACTCGACCAGCGCCGGGGCACCGGTGCCGGACTATCGCGCCGGCCTCGAAGCCGGGCTCGACGGCCTGCGCATCGGCCTGCCGAAGGAATACTTCGGTGCCGGCCTCGATGCCGGCGTCGCGCGCGCCGTCGAGGCGGCGATCGACGAATACCGCCGGCTCGGCGCCGACGTGGTCGAGGTCAGCCTGCCGAACGCGCAGCTGGCGATCCCGGCCTACTACGTGATCGCACCCTGCGAGGCATCGAGCAACCTCGCGCGCTACGACGGCGTGCGCTTCGGTCACCGCTGCGAAGCACCGCGCGACCTGGTCGATCTCTACACGCGCTCGCGCGCCGAGGGTTTCGGTGCCGAGGTGCAGCGGCGCATCCTGGTCGGCACGTATGCGCTGTCGGCCGGTTACTACGATGCCTATTACCTGAAGGCGCAGCAGATCCGCCGGCTGATCCACGAGGACTTCCGCCGCGCCTTCGAGCACTGCGACCTGATCGCCGGTCCGACCACGCCGGATGTCGCCTTCGATCTCGGCGAGAAGGCCGATGATCCGGTGGCGCTGTATCTGGCCGACATCTACACGGTCGCGGTCAACCTCGCCGGCCTGCCGGCGCTGTCGCACCCGGTCGGTGACAAGGGCGGGCGGCCGGTCGGCCTGCAGCTGATCGGTCCGGCCTTCGCCGAAGCGCGCCTGCTGAACGCCGCGCACCGCTTCCAGCTCGCCACCGACTGGCACCGGCGCGCGCCGCAGGGCTTCGCGTGAGGGGAGCGTCAGGGGATGAAGCGTGATCGGCGATGAGGGCGGTGGGGAATCGGGCGGCCGCACCGGCGTCTGCCGGGGCCGCGGCTTCGCGCCGATCCCTGTCCTGCTGAGCGCCGCCTGCCAGTCATCCCCGCGCAGGTCCCGGGCCTGATCCCTCACTCCTTCAAACTCACTCCAGGTACGCACGGATGGAATGGGAAGCAGTCATCGGGCTGGAGGTGCACACCCAGCTCGCGACGAAATCGAAGATCTTCTCGGGCGCGGCCACCGCCTACGGCGCCGAGCCGAACCGTCAGGCCTGCGCGATCGACCTCGGCCTGCCCGGCGTGCTGCCGGTGCTCAACGCCGAGGCCGTGCGCATGGCGGTGATGCTCGGGCTGGCGATCGACGCGACGGTCGCGCGGCGCAGCGTGTTCGCGCGCAAGAATTACTTCTATCCGGACCTGCCGAAGGGCTACCAGATCTCGCAGTACGAGCTGCCGGTGGTCGCCCGCGGCCACCTCGACATCCTGGTCGACGGTGTGGCGAAGCGCATCGGCATCACCCGCGCGCATCTGGAGGAGGACGCCGGCAAGTCGCTGCACGAGGACTTCCAAGGCCTCTCCGGCATCGACCTGAACCGCGCCGGCACGCCGCTGCTGGAGATCGTCTCCGAGCCCGACCTGCGCTCGGCGCAGGAAGCCGTCGCCTACCTGAAGAAGCTGCACCAGCTCGTGGTCTGGCTCGGCATCTGCGACGGCAACATGCAGGAAGGCTCGTTCCGCTGCGACGCCAACGTCTCGGTGCGCCCGAAGGGACAGGAGCAATTCGGCACGCGTGCCGAGATCAAGAACGTCAACAGCTTCCGCTTCGTCGAGCGCGCGATCGAATACGAGATCGAACGCCAGATCGAGCTGATCGAGGGCGGCGGTCGCGTCGTGCAGGAAACCCGGCTCTACGACCCGGATCGCGACGAAACCCGCTCGATGCGCGGCAAGGAAGAAGCCAACGACTACCGCTACTTCCCGGACCCCGACCTGCTGCCGCTCGTGATCGAGGACAGCTTCATCGAACAGCTGCGGGCGAGCCTGCCCGAACTGCCGCAGGCCGCCTTCGCGCGCTTCGTGCGCGACTACGGCCTGCCTGACTACGATGCCGCGACGCTGACCGCCGAGCGCGCCACCGCCGGCTACTACGAGGCGCTGGTCGCCGCGACCGGCGGCGAGGCCAGGCTCTGCGCAAAGCTCTGTGCCAACTGGGTCATGGGCGATCTGGCCGCGGCGCTGAACCGCGCCGGCCTCCCGATCGGCGAAAGCCCGGTGCCGGCCGAAGCGCTCGCCGGGCTGCTCGGGCGCGTGCTCGACGGCACGCTCTCCGGCAAGCTCGCCAAGGAAGTGTTCGGCGCGATGTGGGCGGGCGAGGGCACGGCCGATGCGATCATCGCGGCGCGTGGACTGGTGCAGCTCACCGACAGCTCGGCGATCGACACGCTGATCGACGACATCCTCGCGGCCAGCCCGAAGCAGGGCGAGCAGTACCGCGCCGGTCAGGACAAGCTGTTCGGCTTCTTCGTCGGCCAGGTCATGAAGGCCTCGAAGGGCAAGGCCAACCCGCAGCAGGTCAACGAGCGGCTGCTCGCGCGGCTGAAGGGCTGATCACCGGTACACTGACTGTCAGCGGGCCCCGGGCAGGACATCGCCCGGACCCGCTCAGCCAACCTAATACAGGCGGGCATCCGCCTTCAGAACCGATTCCGGACCACCGGCCGGGGGGACTCCATGACCGATCGTGCGCGCACCGTCCGCCGGCCACGCTGGCCGCTCGTGCTGCTGCCGCTGCTGCCGCTGCTGCTGGCGGCGACCTACAACATCCGCGACCGCATGAGTCACGGCAGCTGGGCCTCGTTCATGATGTACCTCGGCGACGACGTGCTGTTCCGCGCCGCGGTCACGCGCGGCCAGGACACCTTCGCGGTCGATTCCAAGCTCAACACCTGCGACAAGTTCCAGCTCAAGGTCATCGGCACGCTGTCGAAGCCCTCGTCGGACAACACCGAGTTCGGCGCCGCCGTGCTGATCCGCGTCGACGAGGCCGGCCTCCACCAGACCTCGGGCCAGTTCAGCGCCGAGCGCGGCAGCACCACGGCCTTCCTGCTGATCAACCGCGTCGAGGAAGGCCCGCGGCTGTTCCGCGAGATGAAGTACGGCAACACGGTCCGCTTCAAGGTGCAGCCCGAGGGCAACAACTCGCCGACCTTCATGAGCTTCCCGCTGAACGGCTCGGCGGCGGCGATCTCGCGCGCCGACGACCTCTGTGCCCGCTATTCGAATGCCAGCGGCGGCGGTGG
>JAFEGB010000044.1 GCA_018240295.1 Pseudomonadota bacterium | reverse complement strand
CGACCGATCCATGAACACCACATGCGCCTGTACGTAGCGCTGCGTGCGCTCGGCCGGATCGCTGACCTGGCGGGCTTTCGTGACCAGGTCCTGATACGGCTGGAAGCACCACTTCGCGTAGTTGCTGCCGTTGTCGGCGGCCTCGCAGGACAGCAGCGTCGCGAGGAAGTTGTCCGGGTCGCCGTTGTCGCCGGTCCAGCCCATCAGCGCCGTCTGGTGATCGCCGGCCTTCAGGCGCTTGAGGTACTCGCCCCATTCGTAGCTGACGATCTTCGCCTTCACGCCGATCTTCGCCCAGTCGGCCTGGATCATCTCGGCCATGCGCCGCGCGTTCGGGTTGTACGGGCGCTGCACCGGCATCGCCCACAGGTCGGTCTCGAAGCCGTCGGCGAGGCCGGCCTGCTGCAGCAGCTGCTTCGCGCGCTGCGGGTCGTAGGCGTAGTCCTGCACCGCGTCGTTGTACGACCAGATGGTCGGCGGGATCGGGTTCTTCGCGACCGTGCCGGCGCCCTGATAGACCGCCTCGATGATCGCAGCCTTGTTGACGGCAAAATTCAGCGCCTGCCGCACGCGCACGTCATCGAAGGGCTTCTTCCTGGTGTTGAAGGCCAGATAGCCGATGTTCAGGCCCGGCTGACTCAGCAGTTCGACCTTCGGGTCCTGACGCATGCGATCCAGATCGGCCGGATTCGGATAGCTCATGACCTGGCATTCGTTGGCGTCGAGCTTGGCGTAGCGCACCGAGGCATCGGGCGTGATCGCGAACACCAGATTGTCGATCGGCGCCTTGCCGCGCCAGTAATCGGGATTGGCCTTGTAGCGGATCACCGCATCCTTCTGGTACGCGACGCGCTGGAACGGCCCGGTGCCGACCGGTTCGAGGTCGATGACTTCGGGCGTGCCGGCCTTCAGCATCGCATCGGCGTATTCGGCCGACATGATTGACGCGAAATCCATCGCGATGTTGGCGAGAAACGGCGCCTCCGGGCGCTTCAGCGTGAAGCGCACCGTGTGATCGTCGAGCTTCTCGATTCTGTCGATCACCGCCGGCATGTCCATGCCTTCGAAGTATTCGTAGCTGCCGCCCGAGACCTTGTGGAACGGGTGGTTCGGATCGAGCTGGCGCTGGAACGAGAACAGCACGTCATCGGCGTTGAAGTCGCGCGTCGGCCTGAACTTCGCCGTCGTGTGGAATTTGACGCCCTTGCGCAGGTTGAACGTGTAGACGAGGCCATCCGGCGAGATCGTCCACGACTCGGCGAGCCCGGCGACCAGCGTCGTCGCACCGCGCTCGAACTCGGTCAGGCGGTTGTAAATCGGCTGCGAGGCGGCATCGAAGGTCGTGCCGGCCGTGTAGAACTGCGCGTTGAAGCCCTCGGGACTGCCTTCCGAGCAGTAGACCAGCGTTTTCGCGGCCTGGGCGAGCGGCGGCGCGAGCAGGGCGGCAAGGGCAAGAACGACGGCGGTCTGACGACGGGACATCATGGTCTGGCGACTCCGCAGCACGGTGAATGGCGCGCAGCGTAGCCCAGCGGCGCGCAGCAAAGCGGTTCAGGGGTCCGGATTCGTCGCCGGGGTGTCAACTGTCTGCAACGTGTGCAGGCCGTACTGCACCAGCAGCCAGGCCAGCGCCGAACAGCCGGCCGCCACGACGAAGGTCAGCGCCCCGCCCCAGGGCAGCCACAGCGTGCCGGCCAGCCACGCACCAAACGCCGCGCCGGCCCCGGTGCCGAGACTCGAATACAGCGCCTGTCCCTGCCCGGCGTGCGCCGGCCCGAAGCGCTGCTGCACGAGCTGCAGCGTGCAGGCGTGAAAGGCCGCGAAGCTCGCCGCATGCAGCAGCTGCGCGACGAGCAGCAGCGCCCACACCTCGACCGCCAGCCCGAGCAGCAGCCAGCGCAGCACGCTCAGCGCCACCGCCAGCTGCAGCAGCCGCCGCAGGCCGACGCGCGGCAGCCCGTGCGGCAGCCACGCGAACAGCCCGACCTCGGCCACCACACCGAGCGCCCACAGCAGCCCGGCCGTGCGCTCGCCGATGCCGTGCTCGCCGAGATACAGCGTGAAGAACGTGTAGTACGGCCCGTGCGCGGCCTGCTGCAGGAAGCCGGTCGCGATCAGCGCCCAGACCGCCTTCGTGCGCAGCAGCTGCCCGAGCGGTGTCGCCGAATCCTGCGCACGCGCGACCGGCGGCTCCGGCACCAGCAGCCCGGCCACGAAGATCGCGACCAGCCCGGCCAGCATCGCCCACGGGATCACGAGCGCCCCGCATGCGGCCACCACCGCCCCGCCGCCGGCCGCGACGACGATGAAGCCGATCGACCCCCACAGCCGGATGCGCCCGTAGCGGTGCGCATCACGCCCCAGATGCGCGAGCGTCACCGCCTCGAACTGCGGCAGCGCCGCCGTCCAGAAGAAGCAGAACACCGCCATCACCGCCGCCTGCCCGGCAAAACTGTCGCCGACCGCGAACACGCCGGCAAAGCACAGCACCGTCGCCGCGCCGCCGGCCCGCACGATCGCCATGCGCCGCCCGCTGCGATCCGCCAGCCACCCCCACAGATGCGGCGCCACCAGCCTCGAGGCCGAATACAGCGCCAGCAGCGTGCCGATCGCCGCCGCCGGGAAGCCCAGCTCGCGCAGGTACACCGGCCAGAACGGCAGGAACACGCCGACGGCGGCGAAATAGGCGAAATACCAGAGGGCGAGGCGGGCGGGCATCGGTGATGTGGTATCAGTCAAATGGTTGAACTGCAGCCCTGCTCCACCAACTGCAACAATCCGGCAGAAATCCGATCCTGACACATCCGGCAATGAATAGAAATTCAAATCAGATCATCACCCGGAACATTGCAATCATGCTCCCTGCACTTGGCAGGGCTGTTTTCCACGGCAGCATTTAAAGCCGCGAACTCCCAATCATCCGACCAGCGATCGCACATTGGCCATCAGGCGTG
>JAFEGB010000043.1 GCA_018240295.1 Pseudomonadota bacterium | reverse complement strand
CGTCTGCCACTGCGCATCGAGCCATTCGAGATCGGCACCGCGGCCGAAGAAATCGGCGGCGCCTTCGGGGAGGTGGTGGAGATCGACGTGCGGGGAATCCGTCCGCGTTTCGGCAACGGTTGCCAGCAGATCGTCGATTTCGGTTGCCAGCGCAGTAAGCACGGCCTCGGCCTTGGCCCTGCTCAGGAGATCCAGCGGCTGACCATCCACCGGCCGGGCATTGATGGGCTTTAGCCATTTGATTCTGCGCCACGCGCATGAGGACAGGATCACCGGAATGACACGCACGCCCTCGGCCGCCCGCCGCTGCAGCAGCGTCGGCACCTCGGCATCGAGGATAAATTTCGAGTTCAGGAAAGCCGCCGAGATCAGCAGCAGCGCCACCTGACAGTCCGCCATCGCCGCACGGATCGCCGGCTCCCAGTCATCGCCGGCCGGAATCTTGCGATCGTCCCAGACCACCAGCCGGCCTTCGCTCGCCAGTGCATCGAGATGACGAGCCACCCGCTTTTTCCAGCGCTCGTCCTCGTGGCTGTAGCTGATGAACACCTTCGCCGGCATCGCTCGCCCCCCCTTCCTTTGCACACCGAGCCTACCGGCCAGACTCGCAGCTGGACAATGCGGGGAGGCAGGCGGCGGGTTGCCGCCATGTGCTGCGCGGATCGCGTCCGGCGGACCGCAGGGAGGCATCGGTCACCGGCGAAAACTCATGCCTGGAGTGTTGGAAAATTTTACCGGCACTTGTTACAGCCGCGGACCCTGCCGGCAAGCCCTTGCCCGGCAAGGGGAATTTTTCGCATCCAGAAATGGAACGATGATTGCTAATCAGCGACCGGAATTGACCGTAACGACAGTCCGGGAATCGACCCGGTCGCTTGAGAGGCTCCCTGATGAAATCCCTTTCCCTCACCGGCCTGCTGCTGGCCACGCTCGCAGGCAGCACGGCCGTCGCGCTGCCGCTGGTCGACCAGACCGGCAACCTGCTCAGCAACGGCAACTTCGAGTCCGGCAGCACGACCCCGACCAGTTCCGGCAGCGGCGTGAGCACCTTCTCGTCGCTGACGGGCTGGAACCAGTACTCCAACACCGGGCCGGTGACGAGCACATGGGCGGGTGCGCCGGTGGTCGAGGGCGATCACAGCGCGCGCATCACCGGCAACACCAACGACGGCCTGTACCAGTACAACGGCGGCTACACCGGCACCTACACGCTGAGCGCCTGGGTCTATGCGCTGAGCGGCAGCGCGCACCTGGTGCTCGCGTGGAACAGCGGCAGCACCACGGCCATCGGCAGCAGCTCGACGCTGACCGGCCAGTGGGAATACCTGAGCGTCACCGCCACGATGAACGGCAGCCTCGGCGGCCCGGTGCTCTACGGCGCCAGCAACAACGCCGACTTCTACATCGACGGCGTCTGGATCAACGCCGGCAGCACCAGCAGCTCGCCGATGGACCCCGGCACCGGCTTCAACCCGAACGCCATCAGCACCGACGTGCCGGAACCGGCCAGCGCCGCGCTGCTGCTCGGCGGCCTCGGCCTGCTCGCCCGCCGTCGCACGCGCCGCTGATCGGCCGACACCGCGGGTGATCTGCACGGCGGCGTCCTGCGTATCCGCACACCATTCGCGGCGGACGTCGGGTCCACCCAGGCGGGGCGAATCAGCTCATGCCGATCCCAGCTGACCGCCCGGTCGTTTAGCCCCTCCCCCCTCGCGGGGGAGGGGTTGGGGAGAGGGGGCAAGGTCCGGACGCAGTGCCGGCGTCTCCCCCTCTCCCCCGGCCCCTCTCCCGCAAGGGGCGAGGGGAGATCGAGGCCGGAACGTCGGCGCCGATCCGGCCGGCCGCCTGCACAAGCGGCCGATCCGTGCAGATATCCATGCCCGGCCTGTCTCAGCGTGCCGGCTTTCCACCCGGCTGCACCGGCACCGCCGGTCCCTTCTCCGGCGTCGCCGGCGCCGAGGACGACGGTTCGACCTTCGGCGCCTTCCACGGACCGCGGATGTCGTACTCGCGCCGGCCGATGCGGTCGATGCCGCGTCCGACCACGCGATCGAGCACGAAGGCCGCTGCCGCGCCGACCGGGCCGCCGGCGATGGCGCCGGCGATCGGCAGCGCCGCGCCCATGCGCGGCGTCACGATCACGTGCTGATCGACCGTGCGCTGGCGCAGGTCGGCCGTGCCGCTGATCTCGACCCTCGCCGACGGCCCGCTCATGTGGAATTTCTCGGTGTGGCTGATGCCGTCATCGAAGCGCAGCTGCGCCCTGATCTCGTCGAACGCGAAGCCCGTGCCGAAGATGTCGCTGAAATCCAGCGTCAGCCGGCGCGCGATCGCGGTCAGCGACACCAGCCCGAGCACGCGCCCGACGCCGGGCTCGACCTCCAGCAACTGGCCTTCCTCGATCTCGGCGTGCAGCACGCCGGACAGCACCGCCAGTTCGAGGTCATCGACCGGGCGCGGCCAGTACAGGTCGGCCTTCACCGTGCCCTTGCCGCCCTGGATGCCGGGATCGAAGCCGAAGGCCGCCAGCGTCTCGCCGATCGCCGCACTTTTGAGCGTCAGCGACAGCCGCGTGCTGGCACCGGTCGGCGTCATCAGCCATTCGCCGCTGCCGTCGAGGTCGTGACCGGCGCCGTGCAGGCCGAGACCGCCGTCGGCGATGCGCAGGCCGTTGCGCACGGCCTCGGCGTTCAGCGTCAGCCGCCCGAGCGGACGATCGTTCAGGCGCAGGTCATCGACGGCGATGCGCATGGGCGGCAGGCCGCGCGGATCGGTCTGCGGGCCGGCGCCGGCGGGGTTCGCGGCGCGGTCATCGTCGTCGTCATCGTCGGTGCGGTGCAGGTACAGGCGCTGCAGGTTGAAGCGCAGCGGCGCCTGCACACCGGGGTTCGCCGGCAGCAGCACGCGCCCGGCGAGCGCCGGTGCATCGAGATCGACGCGCAGGCCGTCCTCGCCGGGCACGATGCCGGCCTTGAGCCGCTGGATGCGCTGCTCGCCGAGTTCGAGTTCGCCGATCTGCAGGTCGATGCGCTTCAGCCACGGCGGCAGCTGCGGCAGCTTCAGCGCCGGGGCCGCCGGCGCCGCCGCTGCGCGGTTGCGCCCGCGCGCGGCCGGTGCCGGCGCGTCGTCCCCGGCCGGTGACCAGCGATCGAGCACGACACTGGCGCGCACGCCGCTGCCCTGCGCCAGCCGCGGCGCGCCGGCGTTGTAGCGGATGTCGCCGCGCTCGATGCGCGGGGCCTGCGGGAAGTCATCGAGTTCGAGCAGCACGCGCAGCTCGCGGCCGTAGTCGAGGCTCAGCCGGGCGCGCTCGCGCGTGCCGACCTCGACCTTCAGCGCCAGCGGGCGCTTGTCCTCGGCGCGCTTGCCGAGCGGCGCCGGCAGGTCGAGCGCGAGGCCGGTCAGCGGGCTGTCGAAGCCGAGCACGTACTGCGGCGCGCCGGCGCGCGCGGCCGGCACGGTCAGCGTCAGCACGCCGTCGGTCTCGCCGCTCGCGAACGCATCGCGGCCGCTGCCGGACAGCTCGGCGGCGGCCTCGCCGAGCAGCGTCTGCAGCCGGTAGCGGCCGGCGAGCCGGAACACGGTCTCGCCGTTGCCGGCGCCGCCGGTGCTGGCGACATCGAGGCGCATCGGCTCGTCGCCGAACAGCAGGCCGAGGTTCTCGGCGCTCAGGCTGCCGTCGTCGAAATCGAGCGCGCCGTGCAGGTGCGTGAAATGCCAGCCGGCATCGGGCAGATCGAGCGTGCCGCCGAGGAAGTGGATGCGGCCGCGTCCGTCCATCGGCCGGCCATCGGTCGGGATGCGCAGCGCCAGATCGACGGTGTGCGGCCCGCCGAGCGTCATCGCCTCGGCGAAGGGCCCGAGGCGCGCGCGCACCGGCGTCTCGCGCAGGATGCGCTGCAGCTGCGCGCCATCGGCACGGCTGACGCCGTCGACCTCGACCAGCGTGTGTTCGAGATCGGCGATGCGCACTTCGGCCGTGACCGGCACGCCGAGCAGCGTCGCCGATTCGGCCTGCACCGTCAGGCCCGGACCGGCGAACACGACCCCGGCTTCGAGGTTTTCGAGCCGCGGCCAGCCGGGCGCGAAGTCGAGCGTCGTGTCCTCGACGCGGAAGCGCGCCTCGAACTCGCCGTCGCCGTCGCGGTACGGAAAGCCGTCGGCGCGGCCGCGCAGGCGCACGTGGCCGTCGTAGCCGCTGCCGGCGACCAGCCCGCGATCGAGCCAGTCCATGCCGCCTTCGCCGATGACCTGATCCGGCAGATAGGTCGGCGCAGCCCCGACCTGCAGGCGCGGCACCTCGGCGCTGAGGTCCAGATACGGCGCACCGCCGCCGGCCGGCAGCGTCACCGAGCCGGTGACGATCGCGGCGATGCCGGGGGTCGCGAGTTCGAGGCGTCCGATGTCGATGCGCCAGCCGCCATCCTCGGTCTGCATCCAGTCGAGGCGCCCGCGCGCGGTCTCGAAGAAGAACGGCGAGCGGAATACCGCGCTCGCCTCGAAGCTCAGCCACGGCGCGTCGAAATCGAGCCGCCCGTGCGTCGCCGTGAGCTGCAGCGTGCCGTCGAGCCGGTCGATGCCGGGCACGGCGCCATCGGCGTGCACGCGCAGGTCCTCGACCAGCGCCGCCGCCGCCCAGGCGTCGGGGTGCGCCGGATCGAAGCGCAGGCGGGCCTGCGGGATGCGCAGCGAAGGCTGCAGCCGCGCAAGCCAGCCGCCGGCTTCGGGTCCGGCCTGCGCGGCGGCGAGGCGCAGCAGCGCATCGACCGGCAGATCGGTCGCGCCCAGTTCGAGCTGGCCATCGGCCGCGCGCTTCACGCCGAGCGTGCCGCCTTCGATGCGCGCACCGTCGGCGTCGTGGGCGCTGTAATCGAGCGCCGCCTGCCAGGGGCCATCGGGGTTCGTCGCCACGTCGTCGCGGCGCCAGTCGAAGCGCAGGCCGAGCCGCGGCAGCCCGGCAAGCAGCGGCGCGAGCCCCGGCAGCGCCGGCAGGGCGGCCGGCTGCAGCCGGTCGGCATCGAGCCGCCCGAGCAGGCGCGTGACCGTGCCGTCGGCCCAGTCGCCCCAGAGCTCGGCATCGACCGTGCCGCTCGCCGGGCGGGCGGCGAACGGCAGCCGGGCGAGATCGAGCCGGGCCGCCTTCAGCCAGAACTCGCCGCGCCAGATCGCCGGCGTGTCGGCGGCACCGTGCAGGGCCAGCACCGCCTGCACCTCGCCGTCGCCGGGCGTGCGCAGCGCCACGCCGGCCCGGCGCTCGCCGGCACCGCCGTGCAGCGTCAGGCGCAGGTCGCGATAGACCAGCGTCTGCGCCGGGGCCTGCGGATCGACGATCTGCAGCTCGCCGTCGCGCAGATCGAAGCGGCGCACCTGCGCGAGCCACGCGAGCAGGGATTCGAGCGGCACCGGCGCGCCACCGGACTCCGCCTGCAGGCGCAGGGCGCCGTCCGGGCCGGTTTCGAGCCGCACGCGCACGCCGGCCAGTTCGAGCGCCGAAACCACCGGCCGGCGCTGGCGCAGCGAGGCCAGCGGGTCGAGACCGACCGCGGCGCGCTCGAAGGCGAGCAGCACCGCACCGCCGGCCGGATCGCGCACGCGCAGCTCCCGGACTTCGAGCGCCGGTCCCCAGCCGTACCAGCCGGCGTGCAGCTCGCCGAGCGTGACCGGCGTCCCGAGCGTCTCGCCGAGCCAGGTCTCGATTTCGGGGCGGTGGTCAGCGAGCTGCGGCAGGAACAGCCGGGCCAGACCGACGAGCAGCGCGGCCACGAACAGCAGCGCCAGCCCGATCCGGTGCCCCCAGAGCCAGGTGTGGCGCGCGACCGGATGCAGCAGCCGGCGCATCGCGAAGCCTCCGGGCGGCTACAGCAGCACGACGTCGTACTGCTCGCGCGGATACAGGACCTCGGCCTGGAAGCGCAGCGGCGTGCCGATGAAGGCTTCCAGCTCGGCGACGCTGGCCGATTCCTCGTCGAGCATCAGGTCGACGACCTCGGTCGCGGCCAGCACGAGGAATTCGCGCGCGGCCTCGTACTGGCGGGCATTGCGCAGGATCTCGCGGAAGATCTCGTAGCAGACCGTCTCGGCGGTCTTGACCGTGCCGCGGCCCGAGCACAGCGGGCAGGGCTCGCAGAGCACGTGTTCGAGGCTCTCGCGCGTGCGCTTGCGCGTCATCTCGACCAGGCCGAGCGCCGAGACCTCGCAGACGTTGCTCTTGGCGTGGTCGCGCTCCAGCGCCTTCTCCAGCGCCTTGAACACCGCGAGGCGGTGCTCGGTCGACTGCATGTCGATGAAGTCGATGATGATGATGCCGCCGAGGTTGCGCAGGCGCAGCTGCCGGGCGATCGCGAGCGCGGCTTCGAGGTTGGTCTTGAAGATGGTCTCTTCGAGGTTGCGGTGACCGACGTAGCCGCCGGTGTTGACATCGATCGTCGTCATCGCCTCGGTCTGGTCGATGATCAGGTAGCCGCCGGACTTCAGCTGCACGCGCTTGTCGAGCGCGCGCGCGAGTTCGTCCTCGATGCCGTAGAGATCGAAGATCGGCCGCTCGCCGGGGTAGTGCTCCAGCTTCGGCAGCATCTCCGGCACGTAGCGGCCGGCGAATTGCTCCATGCGCTCGTAGGTCTCGTTGGAATCGACGCGCACCTTGTCGACCTTGCCGCCGACGAAATCGCGCAGCACGCGCAGCGTCAGCGGCAGGTCCTCGTGCACGACGGTGCCGGGCCGGGCCTCGCGCGCGCGCTCGCGGATCGAGGTCCACAGCCGCTGCAGGAACTGCATGTCGGCCCGCAGCGCCGGCGCGGTCGCGCCCTCGCCGGCCGTGCGCGCGATGTAGCCGCCACCGAACTCGGCGCGGTACTCGCTGATGATGCCCTTGAGGCGTGCGCGCTCGGTCTCGTCCTCGATCTTCACCGACACGCCGACGGCATCGGAGCCGGGCAGGTAGACGAGGTAGCGCGACGGGATGGTCACGTGCGTGGTCAGGCGCGCGCCCTTGGTGCCGAGCGGGTCCTTGACCACCTGCACGAGCAGCTCCTGGCCTTCGCGCACGAGGTCGGTGATCTCGGGCGGACGGCGTTCGCCGGGGCCGTGCTCGCCGGTCAGCGTCTCGCAGGTCTGGATGTCGGAGACGTGCAGGAAGGCGGCGCGCTCCAGGCCGATGTCGACGAAGGCCGCCTCCATGCCCGGCAGCACGCGCACGACGCGGCCCTTGTAGACGTTGCCGACCAGACCGCGGCGGCGCGTGCGCTCGATGTAGATCTCCTGCAGCACGCCGTTCTCGACGATCGCCACGCGCGTCTCGCGCGGCGTGACGTTCATCAGGATTTCCTCGCAGATGCGTCCGGTCTCGGTGACGCCGGCCGGGGCCGGCGTCGCGCCGGGCATGCCGGTGCCGCTGCTCTCGTCGATGCCTTCGCTCACAGAACCTCCACGCCGAAGGCGCGCAGCAATTCGCAGGTCTCGTAAAGCGGCAGCCCCATGACGCCCGAGTAGCTGCCGTCGAGCCGTTCGATGAACACCGCCGCCCTGCCCTGCACAGCGTAGCCGCCGGCCTTGTCGGCGGGCTCGCCGGTGGCCCAGTAGGCTTCGCGCTCGGCGGCCGTGGTCGCCCGGAAATGCACGCGCGACACCTGCACGCGCGCCTCGGTGCGTCCGGCCGTCGCCAGTGCGACCGCCGACAATACCGCGTGTTCGCGCCCGGACAGGCGTTCGAGCAGCGCGAGGCCCTCGGCGCGGTCGCGCGGCTTGCCGAGGATCAGCCCGTCGGCAACGACGGTGGTGTCGGCCCCGAGCACCAGCCCTTCGCCGCCGGCCGCCTGCAGGCCCGCCTCGGCCTTGGCGCGCGCGAGGCGCTCGACGTAGGCCGCCGGCGGCTCCGCAGGCAGCGGGGTTTCATCGACCTCGGCGCGGATCAGCGTGTAGCCGATGCCGACCTGCTCAAGCAGTTCGCGGCGGCGCGGGGAGGTCGAGGCGAGGCGCAGGACGGTGGACATCGGGACTCCGGGCGGGGGCGGATGCGGGTTCGTCGGGACCGGGCCGGGGCGCGCCTTTCCCGGACCCTGCCCTGCGGGGGCTTTGCCGGTCGGCTCCGGATCAGGCGCGGCTTGCGGCGCGGCTCAGGCGCGATGGTACGGATGGTGGTTCAGCAGGCTCCAGGCCCGGTACAGGCTCTCGGCGACGACGATGCGCACCAGCGGATGCGGGAAGGTCAGCCGCGACAGCGACCAGGTCTCGCCGGCCGCAGCCGTGCAGGCGGCATCGAGCCCCTCGGGGCCGCCGACCAGCAGCGCCACGTCGCGACCGTCGGCGAGCCAGGCGGCGAGGCGCTGCGCGAGGGTTTCGGTCGTGTGCTCGCGCCCGCGCACGTCGAGCGCGACGACGTGCGCGCCCTTCGGCACCGCCGCCAGCGTGCGCTCGCCCTCGTCCTTCAGGATGCGCGCGACATCGGCGTTCTTCGTGCGCCGGCCGGCGGCGATCTCGACCAGGCGCAGCTCGCATTCGCGCGGCAGCCGGCCGGCGTACTCGACGTAGCCGGCCTCGACCCAGGCCGGCATCTTCTGGCCGACGGCGAGCAGGTGGATGCGCATGGGTGCGCCCGCTGCGCGGCTCAGGCGCCCCAGAGCTTTTCGAGGTTGTAGAAGTCGCGGGTCTGCGCGGTCATCACGTGCACGACCACGTCGGCGAGGTCGATCAGCACCCACTGGCCCTCGCGCTCGCCCTCGACGCCGATCGGGCGTTCGCCGGCCTCGCGGCATTTCTCCTGGACCTTGCCGGCGAGCGCCTTGACGTGGCGGTCGGAGGTGCCGGTGGCGATGACCATCAGGTCGGCGAAGCTCGATTTCTCGCGCACGTCGAGCACGCGGATGTCGACGCCCTTGACCTCGTCGAGGGCATCGACGACGACGTTCTTCAGTTCTTCGGCGGACAGCATGTTGTCGGTGGTTTCCCGTATTCGCGGCAGTGGGGGGATGGATCAGGCGCCGGCCGGCCGGTACAGGCCGTGGCGGGCGATGTAGTCGAGCACGGCCTCGGGCAGCCAGTAGCGTGCCGAGCGCCCGGCCCTGAGCGCGGCACGCACCGCGCTCGCGGAGATGTCGAGCAAAGATGCCGGCTGGAACCACACGCCGCCGGCGGCGCGCTCGCGCAGGCAGCCGGGATCGGCGCGGTGTTCGGCCAGAAAGGCCGCGAGCGCAGGATCGGCCGGGGTCTCGCAAGCCGCAGCACCCGGCCGCGCCAGCACGGCCAGATGCGCAAAGTCGGTCAGCCGCTGCCAGTCGTGCCAGCGCGGCAGCTGCGCCCAGGCATCGGCGCCGAGCAGCCAGACCAGCGGCACCTCGGGACCGAGTTCGGCGCGCAGGCTCGCGAGCGTGTCGATCGTGTACGACGGACCGCTGCGGCGCAGCTCGCGATCATCGACACTCAGGCCCGGTTCGCCGCGGATCGCGAGTTCCAGCATCGCCCGGCGCTGCTCGCCGCTCGCGCCGGGGGCGGCGCGCAAGGCCGGCACATGGCAGGGCACGAAGCGCAGCCCGGCGAGCCCGAGCGCCTCGCGCACCTCCAGCGCGAGGCGCAGGTGGGCGTGGTGGACCGGGTCGAAGGTGCCGCCGTAGAGGCCGATCGCGGGCTGCATGGGCACGCAGGGGGCCTTCAGTGCGTCACGGGCCGGCCGGCCCCGCAGCAGTGCTTGTACTTGCGCCCGCTGCCGCACGGGCAGGGCGCGTTGCGCCCGGGCCGCTCGACGCGCAGCGGCGTGCGCCGGCGGGCGGCGAGCTGGCGCGCGAGCCGGTAGGCCGAGAGCGGCAGCAGGTCGGTCAGCGCCTCGCGATCGGCCGCCGCCCCGAAACGCGCATCGCCGGCCGGGCGCGCCAGCGACACGATCGGCGCGAGCTGCGCGAGCACCTGCTCATCGGCGAGCAGCGGCCGCCAGGCATCCGGCGCCATCGCCATGCCGGCGCGAAAGCCCTCGGCCCAGCGCTGGCCGGTCAGCGCCTCGCCTGGCGCGCCGCTGCGCACGTGCGTGAACGGCAGATAGAAGCTGTCCTCGTCGAGCGCCTCGCGCGTGAGCGACAGCCGGTGCGCGATGTCGTTCCAGTGGCGCTCGACGAGTTCCAGCACGCGCGCGGCGGCGTCCCCGGTGACCGGCACCGGGAACAGCAGCGTCAGCCAGCAGGTGCGATCGACCGCGGCCGGACCGCAGATCAGCGCGCAGAACAGGCCGTCGGCGTATTCGAGATCGTGCCCGCCGGCGACGAGCACCGCGTCGAGTTCGGCGCGCTCGTCGTCATCGAGCGCCAGCGCGGCGTGCGACTCAGGCACGGGTGCTGCCATCCCCGAGCACGACGTACTTCTGCGTGGTCAGGCCCTCGACGCCCACGGGGCCGCGGGCGTGCAGCTTGTCGGTCGAGATGCCGATCTCGGCACCGAGCCCGTACTCGCCGCCATCGGCGAACTGCGTCGAGGCGTTGACCATGACCGAAGCCGAATCGACCTCGCGCAGGAAGCGCCGGGCGCGCGTGTAGTCCTCGGTGATGATGCTGTCGGTGTGGTGCGAGCCGTACTGCTCGATGTGCGCGATCGCCTGGTCGAGGCCGTCGACGACGCGGATCGACAGGATCGCGTCGAGGTATTCGGTCGACCAGTCCTCCTCGGTCGCCGCGAGCGCGGCCGGCAGCAGCTGGCGCGTGCGCTCGCAGCCGCGCAGCTCGACGCCGGCGGCGCCGTAGAGCTCGGCGAGCTGCGGCAGCACGTACGGGGCGACCGCCTCGTGCACGAGCAGGGTTTCCATCGCGCCACAGATGCCGTAGCGCCGGCACTTGGCGTTGAAGGCGACGCGCACGGCCTTGCCGATGTCGGCGCGATCGTCGACGTAGACGTGGCAGATGCCGTCGAGGTGCTTGATCACCGGCACGCGCGCCTCGGCGGCGATGCGCGCGATCAGGCTCTTGCCGCCGCGCGGCACGATGACATCGACGTACTGCTCCATGCGGATCAGCTCGCCGACCGCAGCGCGGTCGGTGGTCGCGACCACCTGCACGGCCTCGGCCGGCAGGCCGGCGGCTTCGAGGCCGGCGGCGATGCAGGCGGCGATCGCGCGGTTCGAGCGCGCCGCCTCGGAGCCGCCGCGCAGGATGCAGGCGTTGCCGGCCTTCAGGCACAGCGCCGCGGCATCGGCGGTCACGTTCGGACGCGATTCATAAATGATGCCGATGACGCCGAGCGGCACGCGCATGCGCCCGACCTGGATGCCCGAGGGGCGGAACTTCAGGTCGGTGATCTCGCCGACCGGATCGGGCTGGGCGGCGACCTCGCGCAGGCCCTGGGCCATGCCGCGGATGCCCTTCTCGCCGAGCGCGAGCCGATCGAGCAGCGCCGCGCCGAGGCCGCCGGCGCGCGCGGCCTCGAGATCGGCGGCGTTGGCTTCGAGCAGCGCCGGCAGCGCGGCCTCGATCTGCGCGGCGATCGCGAGCAGCGCGGCGTTCTTCGCGGCGGTGTCGGCACGGCTCATCGCCCGCGCCGCGACGCGCGCGCGCCGGCCGAGTTCCTGCATGTAGCTGCGCACGTCGGCGCCGGCCTGGGTTTCCTGCACGCTTGCAGTCATCGTCTTCACCTCGAAGCGCAGCCGCTGCGGGCGACTGCCTGAACATTCCGTCCGGCCGGAAAGCGGCCGGGTCTGCCGGGATATGGGGGCTCAGGCGCTGCGCGCCAGCCCGGCGTCACAACCGGCCAGCCCGAGCGCGAGCGCGAGCAGCGCATCCCAGGGCTCGCCGGCCTCCTGGCCCTTGACCGTGCGATCGACGCGCGCGCAGTCGGCGAGCAGCCGCTGCAGCCGTGCCGCATCGAGCCGCGCCAGCGCCCGGCGCATCAGCGGCTTGCGCTTGTCCCAGACCTTCAGCCGCGTCAGCGCCGCCTCGGGCGCGCTGCCGCGTGCGCACTCCTGCGCGGCCTGCAGCAGCGTGCGGATCTCGCGCGCCAGCGCCCAGAGCGTCAGCACGGCTTCCTCGCCCTCGGCGCGCAGGCTGCCGAGGATGCGCGCGCAGCGCGCCGGATCGCCATCGAGCGCGGCATCGGCGAGGTCGTAGATGCCGAAGCGCGCGCTGTCGGCGACCGCGGCCAGCAGCGCCTCGGCATCGAGCGGGGCGTCGCCGTGCAGCATCCACAGCTTGTCGAGCTCCTGCGCGGCGGCGAGCAGGTTGCCCTCGGTCTGCGTCGCCAGCAGCGCCACGGCTTCCGGCGCGAGCTTCAGGCCACGCGCCAGGGCCCGGCGCGTCAGCCACTCCGGAAACGCCCGCGTCTCGAGCGCGAAGGTCTGCACGCTGACGCCGGCCTCGTCGAGTGCCGTGAACCAGGCCGACTTCATCTGCTGCGCGTCCAGCCTGCCACTGGCCACCATCAGCACCGTATCCCCGGGCGGGCGGCTGCACCACGCGCGCAGCGCCCGGGCGCCGGCGTCGCCGGGCTTGCCGCTGGGGATGCGCAGCTCCACCAGCCGGCGCTCGCCGAACAGCGACTGCGTGCCGGCCGCCGCCGCGAGGCTGTTCCAGTCGAAGCCGGCATCGGCATTCAGCACCTCGCGCTCGCTGAAGCCCTGCGCACGCGCCGCGGCGCGCACGGCGTCGGCGGCCTCGAGCGCCTGCAGCGGCTCCTCGCCGTGGATCAGGTACACCGGCTTCAGTCCGCGCGCGAGCGTCGCGGCGAGCTGCTCGGGACGCTGGCGCATGCCCGCTCCCGTGCTCAGCGTGCCGGCTGCGCCGACGAAAGCGCCGCAATGCGCCGCAGGATCGCCTGCGCGGCATCCTTGCGCATGTCCTCGGTCGCACGCGTCTCGCCGGTATCGCGGCCGATCACCGTGGCGTTGTCGTACAGCAGGTCGCGGCTCAGGCGCACGTTCTGCTGGCTGATCAGCACCTTGTTATCGGCACCGGTGACGCGGAAGTCGACGCTGTAGAACAGCTCGTATTCGAGCGCGCTGCCCGAACTGCCCTTGACCAGCGTCTGCTTGCTGATGACCTCGCTGCCGACCTCGACCACGGCCGTCGCCGATGCACGATCGCTGACGATCTGGAGACCGTTGACCTGCAGGCCGGCCTTCAGGTGCTGGTACAGCGTCGAGCGCTCGCCGGCCGCCACCTGCAGATAAGTGCGTTCGAGCACCGGCGGCAGCGCGAGCTGGCCGCGCAGCTGGAAGCCGCAACCGGTCAGCAGCACGACGAAGACCGCCTTCAGGATCGCGATGCGCAGCACGCTTGCCATGTTCAGCCGACCACGTTGACGAGCTTGCCGGGCACGACGATGACCTTCTTCGCCGGACG
>JAFEGB010000042.1 GCA_018240295.1 Pseudomonadota bacterium | reverse complement strand
GCAGTCGGCCGCCAGACGCCGGGCCTTCGCGACCAGTCCGGCCTCGTCGGCCCACTCGCCGGCGACCGCTGCGAATTCGGCCTCGTTCGGCGTGATCAGCAGCGCGCCGGCGTAGCGTGCGTAGTCCGTGCCCTTCGGATCGACCAGCACCGGCCGGCCGGCGGCGCGGGCGGCGGCAATCACGGCGGCAACGTCGCGCAGCGCGCCCTTGGCGTAGTCCGAGCAGACGACGATGCCGGCGGCATCGAGCAGCGCCGTGACGCCTGCGGCGAGGCGCGCCGGCTCGAAGTCCGGAAAGCCGTCCTCGAAGTCGAGCCGGATCAGCTGCTGGTGGCGGGCGAGCACGCGCAGCTTGGTGATGGTCGCGGCCTGCGGCACGACCTCGAACGCGCAGCCGACGCCGGCGGCTTCGAGCCGCGCACGCAGCACTGCGGCGGCCTCGTCGGCCCCGACCGGCGCGCACACCCAGGCGCGTCCGCCGAGCGCGGCGACGTTCAGCGCGACGTTGCCGGCTCCGCCCGGGCGGTCGTCCAATTCCGAGACATGCACGACCGGCACCGGCGCCTCGGGCGAGATGCGCCGCGCCGGGCCGGACCAGTAGCGATCGAGCATCAGGTCGCCGGCGACGAGCACGCGGGCGCGGGAGAAATCGGGCAGGCGCATCGGCAGCGGTCCCCGGGGATCAGGTGGAAACAGGGGCACGGGCGGCAGCCGCCGGGTCCATCACCACGGGGCCCGCCATCCTGGCAGCCCCGCCCGCGGCAGCAGGCGCGGAAAACCCGCGAGGCGCGGCGGGCGGACTCAGCCGCCCGTCAGTCCGGCCTCGATCCGCTCGCACAGCCAGTGGCCGATCAGGATGTGGGCTTCCTGGATGCGGGCGGTGACGGTCGAGGGCACGCGCAGGCATTCGTCGGCGAGTTCCGCGAGCGTGCCGCCGCTCTGGCCGGTCCAGCCGACGCACCAGCAGCCGAGCGCGCGGGCGCTGCGGGCGGCGGCGAGCACGTTCGGGCTGGTGCCGGACGTGGAGATCGCCATGACCAGATCGCCGGGCCGGGCCAGGGCTTCGAGCTGGCGCGAGAACACGGTCTCGAAGCCGAAGTCGTTGGCGTGCGCGGTCAGGATCGAGGTGTCGGTGGTCAGCGCGATCGAGGCGAGCGCGCGGCGATCGTAGCGGTAGCGGACCACCAGCTCGGCGGCCAGATGCTGGCTGTCGGCGGCGCTGCCGCCGTTGCCGAGCCAGAAGATGCGCCCGCCGGCATCGAGCGTCGTGCGCATGCGGGCGGCGAGCGCTTCGAGCTGCGCGGCGAGCGGCAGCAGGCCGGAGATGACTCCGGCGTGCGCGGCCAGCGTCGCGGCGAAGTCCACGGGCGCGTCAGTCCTTCAGCACGTAGTCGGCGCCGCAGTACGGGCACTTGGCGTAGCCCTTGTCCTCGATCGGCAGATAGACCTTCGGGTGCGAGTTCCACAGCGCCATGTCCGGCATCGGGCAGGACAGCGGCAGGTCCTTGCGGCTGACTTCGTAGCGGTTTTCGGTGTTGGCGGGCTTGGCGGCGGGCTGCGCGGACACGGTGTGACTCTCCCCTCGGGTGTGCAGGTTGTCATCGGCATGCGGGCCGCGACGCGCGGGCGCCGCGGTCCAGGAACAGGACAGGGTTCAGACCAGCGTCTGCCACTCCGGATACTGCTCGCGGCGGCCGTGGACCTGGTCGAAGTACAGCTTCTGCAGGCGCTCGGTGACCGGGCCGCGGCGACCGATGCCGATCGCACGGCCGTCGACCTCGCGGATCGGCGTGACCTCGGCGGCGGTGCCGGTGAAGAAGGCCTCGTCGGCGATCCAGACCTCGTCGCGGGTGATGCGCTTTTCCTTCAGCGTCAGGCCGAGATCGGCGCAGAAGCGGATGATGGTGTCGCGGGTGATGCCGTCGAGGCAGGAGGTGAGTTCGGGCGTGTACAGCACGCCGTCGCGCACCAGGAACAGGTTCTCGCCCGAGCCCTCGGCGACGTAGCCCTCGACATCGAGCAGCAGCGCCTCGTCGTAGCCGTCGCGCAGCGCCTCCTGCAGCGCCATCATCGAATTCATGTAGTTGCCGTTCGCCTTGGCCTTGCACATCGTGATGTTGACGTGATGGCGGGTGAACGAGGAGGTGCGGATGCGGATGCCCTTCTCCATGCCCTCGGCGCCGAGGTAGGCGCCCCACGGCCAGGCGGCGACCATGGTGTGCACCTTGAGGTTGTCGGCACGCAGGCCCATGCCTTCGGAGCCGTAGAAGCACATCGGCCGGATGTAGGCGGATTCGAGCTGGTTCTCGCGCACCGCAGCACAGCAGGCGGCGTTGATCTCGTCCTTCGTGTAGGTCATCGGCATGCCGACGATGTGCGCCGAGCGGAACAGCCGGTCGGTGTGCGCCTGCAGCCGGAAGATCGCCGCGCCGCGTTCGGTCTGGTAGGCGCGCACGCCCTCGAACACGCCCATGCCGTAGTGCAGCGTGTGGGTGAGCACGTGCGTCTTGGCCTCGCGCCACGGCACCAGTTCGCCGTCGAGCCAGATCACGCCGTCGCGATCGTCCATCGTTGCCATGTTCGCAAGCCCTCGGTGCGCGCGGCGCTGCATCGGCGCCGCGCTGCGCATGTCTGCTGGTGGTCGGGAGGGGCGGTATTTCACCACAGAACGTGCGACACCGGGCAGCAGGGCTCAGGCGCGCAGGCGCACGTGCTGGACGGTGCCGCTCGCCGGCCGGCACTCGACCAGTTGCGGATGGGCACGCAGCAGCTTCTGCAACTGGGCGTGACCATAGCGTTTCACGTCGAAGCCGGGGTCACAGGCCCGGATCGCAGTGCCAGCGGCTGCAAGCGTCATCCAGGCACGGCTGGCCAGCGCCTGCCGCAACAGGGGCGACGGATCGGGTTTGACTGCGGCGGGTGTCAACCGAACCTCGCCGATCGGGCCGCTCGCACCCGGCCGGTGATCGATCAGGTCGCCATGGGCCAGGATCAGGGTCCAGAGCTTCGGAAAACCGAATTGCGCCGTGCTGAATCCCGGCACGAGCTGGCGCAGGGCACTTCCAAGGGCCGACATCGTGACCCACTGCCCGTCGGCCAGGGCCTGACAGAGCAGGTTGCGGATTTCGGCCTGCGACTTCGGATCGGTATTCATGACAAGCGACGCAGGCGTCTCCGGAGGCTCCGGCATGCCGGCCGCTGCCGGCCCTGCCGTTTCCGCGGTCGCCGGCACGATTTTCCGTACCAGCCGCATCAGGACCGGCTCCTCCTCCGCCACCACCGGGATAGCCACCGGATCAGTGGTCTGACGGGCTGACGGCTCCGGTGAAGGCGCCGGTTTCGGCATCGGCAGGGGTTGCTCCGGCGACGGCAGCACCGCTGCCGGCATGATCTCGCCGAGCGGTTCGACCGCCACGAACAGGTCCGCCGCCGCGCGCAGCGCCAGCGGCGTCGAGTCGCGGCCGGCAACGATGACGTAGCGGTCCGCCTCGCGCAGCCGCACGACGAGCCGCGTGTAGTCGCTGTCGCTGGCGAGCAGGCAGAAACCGTCCACGCCCCCGCCGTGCAGCAGGTCCATCGCATCGACGACCAGCGCGATGTCGGCGGCGTTCTTGCCTGCCGCGCCCGGGAACACCTGCATGGCCTGGATCGCGTGCTGCACCAGCGCCTCGCGCCAGCGCCGCAGGCGCTCGCCGCTCCAGTCGCCGTAGGCGCGGCGGATGCGGACCTCGCCGTGGCGCCCGAGCAGGTCGAGCAGCCGGCGCACGAGACCGGCGTCGGAGATGTTCTCGGCGTCGATCAGCAGTGCCAGCCGCCGGCGCGGCGACGTTCCCTGTCCTTCCATGCCTTCAGTCCTCCGCTTCCATGATCCGCTGCCACAGCCGCTCGACGCCGTCGCGGTAGGGTTTCAGCTCGTCGCCGGTGATCGTCGCCGGCTCGTCGCGAAGTTTCGCCAGATGCGCGCGGCGGCGCAGCTGCCGGTAGGCGTCGCGCAGCAGGTTGGCATCGGCCGAGCGCAGGATGCCGGTGGCTTCGAGCGCGGCGAGCTGGCGGACGTTGTCGGTGTAGCGCACGAGGATCGGCTCCTCGGCCGTGTGGGCGAGCACCAGGTACTGGACGATGAACTCGATGTCGGCCATGCCGCCGCGGTCCTGCTTCAGGTGGAAGGCGGCCGGATTGCGCGAGCCGAGGTGCTCGCGCATCTTCTCGCGCATCTCGCGCACCTCGCGGCGCAGCACGGCCGGTTCGCGCACGCGGGCGAGGACTTCCTGACGCAGCGCGCAGAAGCGCTCGGCGATCGCCGCCGAGCCGGTCACGGGGCGCGCGCGCACCAGCGCCTGATGCTCCCAGGTCCAGGCCCCGGCGCGCTGGTAGGCGGCGTAGCCGTCGATGCTTGCGACCATCATGCCGGCGCGACCGCTCGGGCGCAGGCGGGTGTCGATCTCGTAGAGCACGCCAGCCCCGGTCGGCGCGGTCAGCACGTGGATCAGGCGCTGCGCGAGCCGCGCGAAGAACGTGGCGTTGTCGAGCGGACGCTCGCCGTCGGTTTCCTGCTCCTCGCCGGCGGAATCGTGCAGGAACACCAGATCGAGGTCCGAGCCGTAGCCGAGTTCGAGGCCGCCGAGCTTGCCGTAGGCGATGATCGCGAAGCCGGCGGTGCGAGCGACGCCATCGACGACGCAGCGCGGCAGGCCGTGGCGGACGGTGACGTCGGCCCAGGCCTGCACCAGCGCCTCGTGCAGCAGGGTCTCGGCGATCGCGGTCAGGTGATCGCTGACCACCATCAGCGGCAGCGCCCCGCTCACGTCGGCGGCGGCAACGCGCAGCACGTTGATCTGCTTGAACTGGCGCAGCACCAGCAGGTGCGCCTCGTGATCGCCCTCGGGCACGCGCGACAACATCTGCCGGACCTCGGCGGCAAGCGCCTCGGGGCCGGGCGGCGCATAGAGCACGGCCGGGTTCAGCAGCTCATCGAGCAGCACCGGGAAGCGCGTCAGCTGCTCGGCGATCCACGGGCTGGCCCCGGCGAGCGCGACCAGCTGGCCCAGCGCCACCGGCTTCTCGTGCAGCAGCGCCAGATACACCGAGCGGCGCGCGACGGCTTCGAGCAGCGGTGCCAGCCTCGCCAGCGTCACCGCCGGCTGCGGGCCGTTGCCGGCCTCGCGCAGCAGCGCCGGCATCAGCCGGTCGAGCCGCTCGCGGCCGTGCGCGCTCATCGAGCGGTACGCGAGACTGCCCCGCAGCCGGTCCAGCGCTTCGAGCGCGGCCGGCGGATGGTCGTAGCCGGCGGCGGCGAGCCGTGCGGCGGCGGCCTCGCGGCTGACCGTCTCGTGCCAGACCGCCGCCAGCGCGGCCATGCCTTCGGCGACCGGCGCCTCGCGCCCGAGCGCGAACACCTGCGCGAAGCGTTCGGCAACGAAGCTGCGGTGCGCATCGAGCGTCTGGCGGAAGGCCGGCCAGTCGGCAAAGCCCATCGAGAACGCCAGCCGCAGCCGGCCGGTGTCGTCCTCGGGCAGGCGGTGGGTCTGGCGGTCCTGCCAGGCCTGCAGGCGGTTCTCGGTGCGGCGCAGGCAGTCGTAGGCATGCTGCAGGCGATCGACGGCGTCCTCGGGCAGCCGGCGGCTGTCGGCGAGCCGCTCAAGCACCTCGCGGATGCCGCGCACGCGCAGCGGCGGCTCGCGTCCGCCGTAGATCAGCTGGAAGGCCTGACCGATGAACTCGATCTCGCGGATGCCGCCGGGGCCGAGCTTGACGTTGTCCTGCAGGCCCTTGCGCTCGACCTCCTGCGCGATCATCGCCTTGAGGTTGCGCAGGCTCTCGAAGGCGCCGTAATCGAGATAACGGCGGAACACGAAGGGCCGCAGCGTCTCCAGCAGGCGCTCGCCGGCTTCGAGGTCGCCGGCTATCGCCCGCGCCTTGATCATCGCGTAGCGCTCCCAGTCGCGGCCCTGCGACTGGTAGTAGGTTTCGAGCGCCGCGAAGCTCGCCACCAGCGGCCCGGAATCGCCGAACGGCCGCAGGCGCATGTCGACGCGGAACACGAAGCCGTCGGCGGTCAGCGCATCGAGCACGCGGATCAGCTTCTGCGCCAGACGCAGGAAGAACTCCTGGTTCTCCAGCGGCCGCGGGCCGGCGGTGCTGCCGTGCTCGGGGAAGGCGAAGATCAGGTCGATGTCGGACGAATAATTCAGCTCGCGCCCGCCGAGCTTGCCCATGCCGAGCACGACCAGCCGCTGCGCGCGCCCGCGCTCGTCGCGCGGCTCGCCGTGGCGCCGGCTCGCCGCGTCGTACAGCCAGGTCAGCGCGGCATCGACGCAGGCATCGGCGAGCGCGCTCAGGTCTTCGAGGGTTTCGGTGAGCTTCGCCGCGCCGGACAGATCCCGCCAGGCGATGCGCACCATCTCGCGCCGGCGCAGCGTGCGCAGGCGCGCCGACAGCACGGCCTCATCGGAACAATCCGCGAGCGCCGCAGCCACGCGCCCGCCGATCGCGCCGGGCACGTCCGGCGCTGCGAGCGCCTCCCCGGCGATCAGCCCGGCGAGCAGGCGCGGCGTGCGCGTGCAGTTTTCGGCGACGAAGTCGCTGCAGGCCCAGACCCGGACCAGCGCGGCGTGCCAGCCGGCGGCAACCGGTTCGATGCCGTCGCGTGCGCAGGCCTCGCAGTAGCGCTGCCAGTGCAGGGCCACGCCCGGACGCAGTGGCTGCGGCACGGTGGCCAGTACGGAATCGAGTTCATGCATGGTGGTGCGCCTCCTGCCGGCGTCTGCACCGAAGGGGTGCATCGGCGCGGCAGGCTCCAGCGTAGCCGCCGGTGCGCGCGCTGGCAGCCGGCGCGTGGCCGCCGGCTGACGCAGGTCAGTGCAGGGTGGCCGGGCTCACTCGCCGCCGAGCATCTGCGCGACCGGCAGTTCCACGCCGTTCAGCGTCAGCTTGCGCTCGCGGTAGTCGATGACGGTGCTCAGGCGCCCGTCGGCACGCTTGAGCCAGCCCTGCGCGAGCAGCTGCGCGAGGTTTTCGTCGTAGACCTGCCGGGCGCGCTCGGCGACCTGCTGCGGGTCGGGTTCGGGCAGCGGCGTGTCGGGCTCGGTGCCGGCCTCCGGGCGGTCCGGATCGGCCTGGGCACCGGCCTCCTCCTGCTGCATGCGGCGCTCCATCTCGGCCATTTCGGCCTCGTTGGCCATGGCCGTGTGCACCTGCTCGGTAACGAGGGCCAGCACGAAGGACTCCGGCACCGCCACCTGCCCCTGCGCGGCCTGCAGGTACTGCAGCGCGGCATCCGGCGCCGACGGATCGGTCGGGGGCTGCAGCGTCAGGGCCAGCCGCGCATCGAGCGGCAGCGGCTCGCCGGTCTTCTCGATGTGCACGTTCTCGAAGGCAAGCACCGGGTGGTGAGGCAGGAATTCCATCATCGCCGCGATCAGGGCCGCCGGATCGGGCGTGCTGCCGGGGCTCAGGGTCGAGAACTCGTCGCCGGCGCGCTGCAGCTTCAGCAGCGTCGGCCCGTGCAGGCGCGAGGCGACGAGGCTCAGCTCGCCGCGGCCCTGCGGCTTGCCGTCGAGCTCCAGCGCCTCCAGCGCGAAGCGTTCGCGGAAGCCGAGGTATTCGCCGTCCTCGGTGGCGAGCACCTGGATCGTGAAGCGGCTGAGCTTCAGGTTGCTCGGCTCCTCGCCGGCACCGCCGGTCACGTGCAGCTCGTCGAGCCCGACATTGGCATCGCCGATCAGCAGCGTCGTCTGGCCGCGCTTCTGGCGGCTGTCGCCGCGCAGGCCGCTCAGCGTCACGTCGGTCGGGCCGGCGAGGCCGATGACATGGGTGACCAGCCGGTCGAGCCGAAAATCGGCATCGACGCTCGCGAGCCCCGGCGTGGCGGTCGCCGTGAAGCGCAGGCCCTCGATGCGGCCGGAATCGGCGCCGGCGTTGCCGGCCTCGCCCCAGGCGAGCGCCGGGGCGTCGATCAGCAGGTCGATCGTGTCGAGCGCCTCGCGCAGGAAGGCCTGCGGCGGCAGATTGTCCTCGGCCGGCGGGCGCAGGCCGATCAGCAGCCGGCCGGTGACCGGCTGCTGGCCGGGCAGGCGCAGGTCGATGTCGGTGAAGCCGAAGCGCGGCCGGGCCGCGATCGCCTTGCGCCCGATCGCCGCGAGCTGCGCCTGCATGGCCGGCTCCTCGATCGAAGCCGGGCCGCCGGCCTGCGCCAGCGTGCGGTAGAAGCCGCGCAGGTCATCGAGCGCGGCGCGCGCCAGCCGCTCGCCGACCAGCGTGAAGCGCAGCGGCCCGACGTTCTGGCCGTGCGCGAGCACGCGCTCGACCGAGAAGGCCTCGCGCAGGTCGTAGAGCTGGCCGTCGGCACTCGCCAGCGTCACGCGCACCTGCGGCTGCTCGAAGGCGGCGAGCGGCTCGCCGCTGCCATCCCCGACCGCGATGCGCTGCGCGGCGATCGTCGCCTGCCCGGGCCAGTAGCCCCCGGCCTGCACGGTCTGGTCGAAATCGAACTTCAGCCCGCCGGCATCGACGATGCGCGGCTCACGCGGCAGCGGCCCCTGCGGGCTCGGCGGCGGCGTCTGGCTGCCTTCATCGGCCGAAGGGGCCGCACCGGTGGCGGCATCGGGCAGCTCGGGCACCGCCGGCGCTTCGGGCGGCGGGGCGGCGACGCTGAAGCGCAGCGTCAGGCCGTCGCCGTGCAGTTCGCCGCGCAGATGCCGCTGGCGGTCGAGCACGTAGCGGCCGGTGAGCGGCTTCAACTGCAGCGCGTCACCGCTGGCGGCATCGGCGTAGTCGAGCGCGGCGATCGTCACGTCGTGCGTACTGTCGCCATCGAAACCGATCTGCGAATCGATGCGCGCCGCCTCGGGAGCGCTGCGCAGCCCCGGCAGCGCCGCGGCACTGGCCGGATCGACGTGCAGCGTCGTGCGCATCGCGCCGAGGCGCGGCGTCCAGCGGCCTTCGGCGAGCCAGTCAGCCGGTGCGATCGGGCCGTGCTGGACGCGGTGTTCGGCGATCAGCGCCAGCGGCGGCGCATCGGCGGCGGCGAACGGCGCCCGCCATTCGATGCGCGTGCGCGCCGTGGCGCTGAACAGGCCGCGCTCGTAGGCGAGGCTGCTCGCGTGCAGGCCGGCCTGCGGATCCTCCAGCGTTGCGAGCCAGTCGCGGTACTGGCGTTCCGCCTCGCGCCCGCCCCACGCCGCCCCGCCGACGACGCCGGCCACGGCCACCGCCACCAGCCCCACGCCTGCCCAGATCGCCTTGCCCATGATGTCCGCCATGCCTCGATGCGGCGCCCTCCGCCGCGCAGGCCGCGAGTATTCCACACGCCGGCGGAGCCTGCGGTACGGCACCGGCCGCAGGCAGCCCCGAAAAGACAGAGCCCCGCCGAAGCGGGGCTCTGGTCAGGCGAGGCGGCCGCACGCGGGCGGCCGCCGGCGCATGGACTTACATCATGTCCATGCCGCCCATGCCACCCATGCCGCCCATGCCACCGGCGGCCGGCTCTTCCTTCTTCGGCAGCTCGGCGATCATGGCTTCGGTGGTGATCAGCAGGCCGGCGACCGAGGCGGCGTTCTGCAGCGCCGAACGGGTGACCTTGGTCGGATCGAGGATGCCCATCTCGATCATGTCGCCGTAGACGCCGGTCGCGGCGTTGTAGCCGTAGTTGCCCTCACCGCCGGCGACGGTGTTCAGGATCACCGACGGCTCCTCGCCGGCGTTGGCGACGATCTGGCGCAGCGGCTCTTCCATCGAGCGCAGCGCGATCGCGACGCCGACGTCCTGATCGTGGTTGTCGCCCTTGACGCCCTTGATCGCCTGCAGCGCGCGGATCAGCGCGACGCCGCCGCCCGGGACCACGCCTTCCTCGACCGCAGCGCGCGTGGCGTGCAGCGCGTCCTCGACGCGGGCCTTCTTTTCCTTCATCTCGACTTCGGTCGCGGCACCGACCTTGATCACGGCGACACCGCCGGCGAGCTTGGCGACGCGCTCCTGCAGCTTCTCGCGGTCGTAGTCGGAGGTGGCTTCCTCGATCTGCGCGCGGATCTGCTGGACGCGGGCCTTGATCTCGGCCTCGGAACCGGCGCCGTCGATGATCGTGGTGTTTTCCTTGGCGACGACGACCTTCTTGGCGGTGCCGAGGTCGGCGAGCGAGGCCTTCTCCAGCGTCAGGCCGACTTCCTCGGAGATCACCTGGCCGCCGGTCAGGATCGCGATGTCCTGCAGCATGGCCTTGCGGCGGTCACCGAAGCCCGGCGCCTTGACGGCGGCGACCTTGACGATGCCGCGGATGGTGTTGACGACCAGCGTCGCCAGCGCCTCGCCCTCGACATCCTCGGCGATGATCAGCAGCGGCTTGCCGGACTTGGCGACGCCTTCGAGCACCGGCAGCAGATCACGGATGTTCGAGACCTTCTTGTCGCAGAGCAGGATGTACGGGCCGTCGAGCTCGGCGGCCATCGACTGCTGGTTGTTGATGAAGTACGGCGACAGGTAGCCGCGATCGAACTGCATGCCCTCGACGACATCGAGCTGGTTCTCCAGGCCCGAACCGTCCTCGACGGTGATCACGCCTTCCTTGCCGACCTTGGCCATCGCGTCGGCGATGATGCGGCCGATCTGCTCGTCGCCGTTGGCGGAGATCGCGCCGACCTGGGCGATCGCCTTGTCATCGGCGCAGGGCTTGGACAGCTTGGCGAGTTCGCCGACGGCGGCCTGCACGGCCTTGTCGATGCCGCGCTTGAGGTCCATCGGGTTCATGCCGGCCGAGACCGACTTCATGCCTTCGCGGACGATGGCCTGCGCCAGCACGGTCGCGGTCGTCGTGCCGTCGCCGGCGACATCGGAAGTCTTCGAGGAGACTTCCTTGACCATCTGCGCGCCCATGTTCTCGAACTTGTCGGACAGTTCGATTTCCTTGGCGACGGAGACGCCGTCCTTGGTCACGGTCGGGGCGCCGAAGGCCTTGTCGAGCACGACGTTGCGGCCCTTCGGACCGAGGGTGACCTTGACCGCGTTGGCCAGGATGTTGATGCCGCGCACCATGCGCGAACGGGCGTCATCACCGAACTTTACGTCTTTGGCAGCCATTGCTTCGGAAACCTCGGGAATTCTGGATGGAATTCAGGAAATGAATTCTGGAACGGACGAACGGGTGATCAGGCAGTCAGGCGATCGGCGGCGGGCGCCGGATCACTTCTCGATGACGGCCATGATCTCGTCCTCGCGCATCACGAGGACTTCATCGCCGTCGATCTTGACTTCGCTGCCCGAATACTTGCCGAACAGGACGTGGTCACCGACCTTCACGTCGAGCGGGCGCACGTCGCCGTTCTCGAGAATCTTGCCGCGACCGATCGCGAGCACGGTGCCGCGCGACGGCTTCTCGGCTGCGTTGCCGGGCAGGACGATGCCACCGGCGGACTTGGTCTCTTCCTCGACACGCTTGACGATGACGCGGTCATGCAGGGGGCGCAGGCTCATGCGAATCTCCTCAGAAATACGAGGGTTGGGTTGTGGAGGACGGGCGGTGCCGGACTTGTTAGCACTCACCTTGAGCGAGTGCTGATATTAGGCAGCGACTGTCCCCTGTCAAGGGACGCAGCCGGAAATGGGGCCGCACAGGCGGCTTTCAAGGGCGCCGGGAATGGGCTGCGGACCCCGGACGCCACCGTCCCCGGGCCGGCGGCGTCAGTCCTCGCGCCGGTACTCGCCTTCCAGGGTCTGCGGTCCGCGCGCGCCCGGTGCGCCGCCGCCGGGCGGGCCGCGGCGGCCGGCGGCGACGATGGCATGGCGCGCGAGCAGCCGGATCAGTTGCGCGCGCACCGGCGGCAGCAGGCAGCAGAGACCGAAGACATCGGTCACGAAGCCCGGCGTCAGCAGCAGCACGCCGCCGATCAGGATCAGCGCGCCGTCGAGCAGTTCGCGCGCCGGCAGCTGGCCGGCATCGAGGGCCGTGCGCACGCGCTGCAGCACGCCGAGGCCCTCATGGCGCACCAGCCAGGCACCGAAGGCCGACAGGCCGATGACCAGCGCGATGGTCGGCAGCGCACCGATCACCGAACCGACGCGCACCAGCACGTAGATCTCGACGATCGGCAGCGCGACGAACAGCACGAACAACACGGCGGGCAGCTTCATGACGGGGGGCTCCTGCGCGCGATGGCCGGATGCGCGCGCTGTGCAGGGGTGAGCGTGGAGGGACGAGCCGGCCGGTACGCGGCCCATGGCCGCAACGGCACCTTATACTTGCCGGCTGCGCCTGCCGACCCTCTGCCGCCGTGAAGGTGCCCATCCCGTGGATACGCCCTGCCAGCTCGTGCTCTGCACCTGCCCCGACGCCGACAGCGCCGGACACATCGCCACCGTGCTCGTCGGGGAAGGCCTCGCCGCCTGCGCGAACCTCGTGCCGGGCGTCGTGTCCGTATACCGCTGGCAGGGGGCCGTGCAGCGCGATGCCGAAGTGCTGATGCTGCTGAAGACGCGCGCCGACGCCTTCGAGGCCCTTGCCGCCCGCCTGCGCGAACTGCATCCGTACACGGTGCCGGAAATCATCGCGGTCGGCATCGAAGCCGGCTCGCCTGCGTACATCGGGTGGCTGCTCGCCGAAACCCGCGCCGGAGGTCCAGCCTGATGTCCCGTTTCGCCGTCCTGCTGCGCCGCTGGCTGCCGGCGGCCTGCATGCTGCTCGTGGCCGGCCTGCCGCCCGCCATGGCCATCGACCTGTTCGGCAAGAAGCCGTCGGCCGACGACCTGCTCGACGCCGAGCAGGCCTTCTTCGTCGAAGCTCCGGCGGTCGAGCCCGGCGCCGTGCGCCTGCGCTGGACCATCGCCGATGGCTACTACCTGTACCGCGCGCGGCTGAAGGTCGAGCCCGAAGGCGCGCTGCCGCCCGGCATCACGATCGCCGGCGTCGACACGCCGGCCGGCGAGATCAAGGACGATCCGAGCTTCGGGCGCACCGAGGTCTGGCACGAAGCGGCGATCGCCACCGTGCGCCTGACGCGCAGCGGCGCCGGCCTCGGCGCGCAGCCGCTCAGGCTGCGCGCCGAATGGCAGGGCTGCAACGAGCCGGTCGGCGTCTGCTACCCGCCGCAGTCGAAGACCTGGACGCTCGAACTGCCGGCGGCAACGGCCACGGCGATGTCCGCCACGGCAGCGGCGGCGCCTGCAGGCCCGGGCGCCACGCCGGCGGCCACGGCGCCGGCGCCCGAACCCGAACAGGACCGCATGGCGCGCATGCTGCGCAACGAACGCTTCCTGGCGCTGCCGGCGTTCTTCGGCTTCGGGCTGCTGCTGTCGTTCACGCCCTGCGTGTTCCCGATGGTGCCGATCCTGTCGGGCCTGATCGTCGGTCGCGGCCGGCACACGACGCGCGGCCACGCCTTCGGACTGTCGGTGGTCTACGTGCTGGCGATGGCCTCGACCTATACGGTCGCCGGCGTCGTCGCCGCGAGCTTCGGCGAGAATCTGCAGGCAGCCTTCCAGCACCCGGGCGTGCTGATCGCCTTCGCGCTGCTGTTCGTGGCGCTCGCCCTGTCGATGTTCGGGCTGTACCAGCTGCAGTTGCCGGGCGCGCTGCAGGCGCGGCTCTCGGAGATTTCCGGCCACCAGCGCGGCGGCGACTACGCCGGCGTCGCGATCATGGGCCTGCTGTCGGCGCTGATCGTCGGTCCCTGCGTGGCGCCGCCGCTGATCGGCGCGCTGGCGGTGATCGCGAGCACCGGCGACCGGCTGCTCGGCGGCGCGGCGCTGTTCGCGATGAGCCTCGGCATGGGTGTGCCGCTGCTCGCGATCGGCGCCAGCGCCGGACACTTCCTGCCGCGCGCCGGGCACTGGATGGACAAGGTCAAGGCGGTGTTCGGCGTCGCGCTGCTCGCCGTGGCGCTGGTGATGCTCGATCGCGTGCTGCCGGCGGCGCTGATCATGCTGGCCTGGGCGGTGCTGCTGGTGGTCAGCGCCACCTACATGGGCGCGCTGCAGCCGATCCCGCAGGGCGCGCCGTGGTGGCGCACGCTGATCAAGGGCCTCGGCCTCGTGCTGCTGATGCAGGGTGCGCTGCTGCTGATCGGCGTGGCGGCCGGTGCGCGTGATCCGCTGCGGCCGCTGGCCGGCATCGTCGCGGCCGGCGGCAATTCCGAAGCCGCGCACGGCCTGGCCTTCCGGCGCATCGTCAGCCTCGCCGAACTCGATGCCGAGATCGCCGCCGCCGGCGGCCGGCCGGTGCTGCTCGATTTCTATGCCGACTGGTGCGTGGCCTGCAAGGAACTGGAGCGCGACACCTTCCCGGACCCGCAGGTGCGCGCGCGGCTCGCCGGTTTCGTGCGCCTGCAGGCCGATGTCACCGCCAACTCCGCCGATGACCGCGCGCTGCTGCGCCGCTATGGTCTGGTCGGGCCGCCGGCGATCCTGATCTTCGGCGCCGACGGCCGCGAGCGCACCGAACTGCGCACGGTCGGTTTCGTCGGCCCGGAGCCGTTTGCCGAACTGCTCGGGCGCGTCGGCAGTTGAGTCCGCGGCCGCCCGCCGCGCCGGCTCCATGAAGGAATTGTCACGCGCGATTCCCGCGCGTTCGGCGACGTTGCTCGCGAAGTCATGCGCAAAGCCCGGCATCCGCCCGATGGACAGTGCCGGATCGTTACGGCAGAATCGCGCGCCTTCCCCGTTCCGGGCGCCCGAGCGCGCCGCCCTCCCTGGCGAGAGTCCCTTCCCGATGGCGCAGCTGCTGGTGCTGAACGGCCCCAACCTGAACCTGCTCGGCACCCGCGAACCCGCGACCTACGGCGCGCAGACGCTGGCCGACATCCGCCAGAACTGCGAAGCCCTCGCCGCCGCGCAGGGGCATGCGCTCGACTTCTTCCAGAGCAACGCCGAACACGCGCTGATCGAGCGCATCCACGCCGCGCGCACCGACGGCACCGACTTCATCGTCATCAATCCCGCCGCGTACACGCACACCAGCGTGGCGCTGCGCGACGCGCTGCTGGCCGTCGCGATTCCGTTCATCGAGGTCCACCTCTCCAACGTCCACGCCCGCGAACCCTTCCGCCACCATTCGTATTTCTCCGACGTGGCGCTCGGCGTGATCTGCGGACTGGGCGCCCAGGGCTACGAACTCGCCCTGGCAGCGGCGGACCGTCACCTCGCAGCCCGCAAGCCGGCATAGGACATCCATGGACATCCGCAAGATCAAGAAGCTCATCGAACTGCTGGAGGAATCCGGCATCGCCGAAATCGAGATCAAGGAAGGCGAGGAGGCCGTGCGCATCTCGCGCCATCCGGCCGCCGGCGCCGCCACGCCGGTGCTGATGCAGGCACCGCCGATGGCCATGCCGATGCCGGCCGCCGCTGCCCCGGCGCCGGCGGGCGCCGCTCCGGCTGCCGCCGCGGCCCCGGCCGCACCGGCCGGCCATGCGCTGAAGTCGCCGATGGTCGGCACCTTCTATCGCGCCCCGGCCCCGGGCGCGAAGCCCTTCGTCGAGGTCGGCCAGCACGTGTCGGTCGGCGACGTGGTCTGCGTGATCGAGGCGATGAAGATGTTCAACCAGATCGAGGCGGACCGCGCCGGCACCATCAGCGCCGTCCTGGTCGAGAGCGGTCAGCCGGTCGAATTCGACCAGCCGCTGATCGTCATCGAGTAATCACGCATGCTCGACAAGGTCGTCATCGCCAACCGCGGCGAGATCGCGCTGCGCATCCTGCGCGCCTGCCACGAACTCGGCATCAAGACCGTCGCGGTGTACTCGACCGTCGATCGCGAGCTGAAGCACGTGCGCCTCGCCGACGAGACCGTCTGCATCGGCCCGGCGCCCTCGGCCGAGAGCTACCTGAACATGGTGGCGCTGATCTCGGCAGCCGAGGTCACCGACGCGGTCGCGATCCACCCCGGCTACGGTTTCCTGTCCGAGAACGCCGACTTCGCCGAGCGCGTCGAGCAGTCCGGCTTCATCTTCATCGGCCCGCGCGCCGAGACCATCCGCCTGATGGGCGACAAGGTCTCGGCGATCCGCGCGATGAAGGCCGCCGGCGTGCCCTGCGTGCCCGGCTCCGACGGCCCGCTCGGCGACGACGAGCAGGAATCGGTCGAGATCGCCCGGCGCATCGGCTACCCGATCATCGTCAAGGCCGCCGGCGGCGGTGGCGGGCGCGGCATGCGCGTCGTGCACACCGAGGCCTCGCTGCTCAACGCCATCGCGCTGACCCGCGCCGAGGCGCAGGCCGCCTTCGGCAACCCGATGGTGTACATGGAGAAGTACCTGGTGCATCCGCGCCACGTCGAGATCCAGGTGCTCGCCGACACGCTCGGCAACGCCATCTTCCTCGGCGAGCGCGACTGCTCGATGCAGCGCCGTCACCAGAAGGTCGTCGAGGAAGCCCCGGCCCCCGGCATCACGCCCGAGCAGCGCATGCGCATCGGCAGCGTCTGCGTCGAGGCCTGCAGGCGCATCGGCTACCGCGGCGCCGGCACCTTCGAGTTCCTGTACGAGAACGGCGAGTTCTACTTCATCGAGATGAACACGCGCGTGCAGGTCGAGCATCCGGTCACCGAGATGATCACCGGCGTCGACATCGTCAAGGAACAGCTGCGCATCGCCGCCGGCCTGCCGCTGTCGTTCACGCAGGACGACATCCGCATCAGCGGCCACGCCGTCGAATGCCGCCTCAACGCCGAGGACCCGGACACCTTCCTGCCCTCGCCGGGCACGATCACGCGCTACCACGCGCCGGGCGGTCCGGGCGTGCGCGTCGATTCGCACCTGTACGCCGGCTACCGCGTGCCGCCGAACTACGACTCGATGATCGGCAAGCTGATCGCGCACGGCGAGACCCGCGAGGTCGCGATCGCGCGCATGCGCAATGCGCTGGCCGAACTCGTCGTCGACGGCATCAAGACCAACGCGCCGCTGCACCGCCGGATCATGGCCGATGCCAACTTCATCGAAGGCGGCACCGACATCCACTATCTGGAAGCCAAGCTCGGTCTCAAGAGCTGAAACCCGCGGGAGGTCCGCCACCGTGTGCAAGGACGAGGAGGATGACGCCCTGAGCTGGCTGCAACTGACGCTCGAAGCCGGTGACCACACGGTCGTGCAGCTCGAAGACGCGCTGCTCGAAGCCGGCGCCGTGGCCGTGACGCTTTCCGATGCCGTCGACGAGCCCGTGCTCGAACCGGCCCCCGGCGAAACGCCGCTGTGGCGGCGCACGCTGGTCACCGGCCTGTTCGACGCCGGCACCGATGTCGAGACCGCCAAGCACCTGGTCTGCGCCGCCCTCGGCTGCGACGAGCTGCCCGAGGCGCGCATCGGTGCGCTCGAAGAACGCGACTGGGTGCGGGCATGGATGGATCACTTCCATCCGATGCGCTTCGGCCGGCGGCTGTGGGTGGTGCCGAGCTGCCGCGAGCCGCCCGAGCCCGAGGCCGTGAACCTGCTGCTCGATCCGGGCCTCGCCTTCGGCACCGGCACGCATCCGACCACGGCGCTCTGCCTCGAATGGCTGGACGGCGTCGAACTCGCCGGGCGTTCGGTCATCGACTACGGCTGCGGCTCCGGCATCCTCGCGATCGCCGCGCTGAAGCTCGGTGCCGCCAGCGCCCACGGCGTCGACATCGACCCGCAGGCGCTGCACGCGACGCGCGAGAACGCCGCCGTCAACGGCGTCGACAAGCACCTGCGCGTCGGCCTGCCCGAAACCCTGCCCGGCCAGGCCGCCGATGTCGTGCTCGCCAACATCCTCGCCGGCCCGCTGCTGATGCTCGCGCCGCGGCTCGCCGCCGCCACCCGGCCCGGCGGCCACGTCGTGCTCGCCGGCCTGCTCGAACGCCACGCCGATGAGCTCGAAGCCGCCTACGGCGAATGGTTCGAGATGCAGCCGCGCGGGCTGCGCGAAGGCTGGGTGCGGCTGCACGGCATCCGCCGCTAGCGGCCGCGCTGCGGCCGGCCCGTCGAATCCGCCCCGCACCGGCCCGGGGCAAGCTGCTCCGCCCCCCCCGAGGTTCCGCTGCCGTGCAGATCGGCCCGCATGTGCTTTCCTCCCCGCTCGTCCTCGCGCCGATGGCCGGCGTCACCGACCGGCCGTTTCGCACGCTCTGCCGCCGGCTCGGCGCCGGGCTCGCGGTTTCGGAGATGGTCACGTCCGACGTGCGCCTGTGGCACACCGGCAAATCCCGCCGCCGGCTCGATCACGCCGGCGAGGACGGCATCCGCAGCGTGCAGATCGCCGGTGCCGACCCGGCGCAGATGGCCGAGGCCGCGCGCCAGAACGTCGGGCGCGGGGCCGAGATCATCGACCTCAACATGGGCTGCCCGGCGAAGAAGGTCTGCTCGGTGGCCGCCGGCTCGGCGCTGCTGCGCGACGAGGCGCTGGTCGCGCGCATCCTCGGCGCCGTGGTCGCGGCGGTCGAGGTGCCGGTGACGCTGAAGATCCGCACCGGCTGGGACCGCGCCAGCCGCAACGGCGTGACGATCGCCCGCATCGCCGAGGACTGCGGCATCCGCGCCCTCGCCGTGCACGGACGCACGCGCGCCGATGCCTTTGCCGGCGAGGCCGAGTACGACACCATCGCCGCGATCAAGGCCGCCGTGCGCATCCCGGTGATCGCCAACGGCGACATCGACGGCCCCGAGAAGGCCCGCGCCGTGCTCGAACACACCGGCGCCGATGCGCTGATGATCGGTCGCGCCGCGCAGGGCCGGCCGTGGATCTTCCGCGAGATCGCGCATTTCCTCGCCACCGGCGAGCGCCTGCCCGAACCGGGGCCGGCCGAGGTGTGCGCGCTGCTGCTCGAACACCTCGAACAGCTCTATATCTTTTACGGCGAGGACGCCGGCGTGCGCATCGCCCGCAAGCATCTCGGCTGGTACTGCGGCACCCGCCCCGGCGGCGCGGCGCTGCGCAGCCTCGTCAACCAGACGGTCAGCAGCCGGGAACAGCTCGCGGCCGTACGTGATCTGTTCGACCGCCTCGAAACACAACAGGACCCGCTGGCCGCATGAACCCCACCGACCTCGACCCGCCCCCGGCTCCCGCCCCGGCCCCTGCCCCGCTGCGCGCCCACGTACAGGCCGCGCTGCACGACTACTTCCGCCAGCTCGAAGGCCAGATGCCGACCGGGCTGTACGATCTCGTCCTGCAGGAGGTCGAACGCCCGCTGCTCGAAACCGTCATGCACTTCACGCACGGCAACCAGACCCGGGCCGCCGAAGTGCTCGGCATCAATCGAAGTACGTTGAGGAAGAAGTTGCGGCAGTACGGGCTGGAGTAAGGCAGCTTGCGGTGAACGCTTGCCGGGATACTTCGCACGACGGTCCTGAGGCGTGAACGGTAGTGGCCGTTCCGATATCGCTTCGACCGGCAGGGTGGATCAGGCGTCCATTACCACGCATTACATGGAGCATCGAAGTTTGGGCAGCATGGTGCGCAGCAAAGCTGCACACCCTACGAGGGTGCATTTGTAGGGTGTGCAGCTTGCTGCGCACCATGCGGCGTTCCAGATTGTAGATGCGTTACAGGTTGCGCACCCTACCGGGCTGAGCAGCGAAATCCCCGATCGGGGTGTCCACCAAAACTTGACCACTACAGGTGGCGCACGGCACTGTTCGTGTCTACGCTGGCCTGACAAGCACGCGGGCACACGGTCGATCCGGCTCCGCGATGCCATAAGGACCACGAGGAGGCGCGGAAGATGTCGGTTACGTGGATGCATGTGTCGGACTTTCACTTCAAATCCAGCAAGGCGTGCCGCTTGCATGCATCCGCGATCTGAAATACCGCATGG
>JAFEGB010000041.1 GCA_018240295.1 Pseudomonadota bacterium | reverse complement strand
GCTGGCCTACAACTGCTCGCCGTCGTTCAACTGGAAGAAGAACCTCGACGACGCGACCATCGCCAAGTTCCAGCGCGAGCTGGGCGCGATGGGCTACAAGTTCCAGTTCATCACGCTGGCCGGCTTCCACAGCCTGAACTACTCGATGTTCAACCTCGCCTACGGCTACGCGCGCCAGAACATGAGCGCCTTCGTCGAGCTGCAGGAAGCCGAGTTCAAGGCCGCCGAGAAGGGCTTCACCGCCGTCAAGCACCAGCGCGAGGTCGGCACCGGCTACTTCGACTCCGTCACGCAGACGATCCAGGGCGGCCAGTCGTCCACCGTCGCGCTGAAGGGCTCGACCGAAGAAGAACAGTTCCACTGATCCGGTCCCTCCGGGGGCGGATGCAGCACGACAGGGCAGGCGACCTCCGGGTCGCCTGCCCTTTTTTTGTCTCAGGTCAATGCAGGACGGCTCTGGAAGAATCCGTGCCGCTTCCGTATATCTAGGGGCGTGGGTCCGCACGGACCGGCGCTCCGGCAACGACAGACATCGGTTCATCCCAGCATGGCTCAGGAACACAACCCACGGCACGGCGACGGCGGACTGGCGGTCGAGAAGGCCAAGCCGGAACTGAAGCCGCCGCGCATGTACAAGGTGGTGCTGCTCAACGACGACTACACGCCGATGGAGTTCGTCGTGCACGTGCTCGAAGCGTTCTTCGGCATGAACCGCGAGCAGGCCACGCAGGTCATGTTGCATGTCCATACCCGCGGGAAGGGGGTATGTGGTGTCTATACTCGGGACATCGCCGAGACCAAGGTCGCCCAGGTCAACGCGTTCTCACGCACCCACCAGCACCCGCTGCTCTGCACCATGGAAGAAGCCTGACAAGGAAAAAGGACGTCATTGCCACCCCATTTGCTTATCGACGAGGTCGTTCACCATGTTGAGCAAGGAACTGGAGTTCACCATCAACCTCGCGTTCCGCGAGGCGAGGGATCGGCGCCATGAGTTCATGACCGTCGAGCACCTGCTGCTTGCCTTGCTCGATAACCCGTCGGCCGCCGAGGTTCTGCGCGCCTGCGGGGCCAACATGGACAAGTTGAAGAGTGATCTGCAGGGCTTCATCCGCGAGAGCACGCCGGTGCTCGCCGCCGATGATCCGCGCGAGACCCAGCCGACGCTCGGCTTCCAGCGCGTCCTGCAGCGCGCCGTGCTGCACGTGCAGTCCTCGGGCAACAAGGAGGTCACCGGTGCCAACGTGCTGGTGGCGATCTTCGGCGAGCAGGATTCGCAGGCGGTGTACTTCCTGAAGCGCCAGGACATCAGCCGGCTCGACGTCATCAACTACATCTCGCACGGGATTTCCAAGGTGTCCGACGACGGCGATCACGGCAATGCCGCCCAGAATTCCGAAGAGGAACCCGGCGAGCAGCCGAGCGGCCGGCCGCTCGACAACTACGCCAGCAACCTCAACGAGATGGCCCGTCAGGGGCGCATCGATCCGCTGATCGGCCGGGCCGAGGAAGTCGAGCGCACGATCCAGATCCTCTGCCGGCGGCGCAAGAACAACCCGCTGTTCGTCGGCGAGGCCGGCGTCGGCAAGACCGCGATCGCCGAAGGACTCGCGAAGCTGATCGTCGAGGGCAAGGTGCCCGACGTGCTGAAGAAGGCGACGATCTACTCGCTCGACCTCGGCTCGCTGGTCGCCGGCACCAAGTATCGGGGCGACTTCGAGAAGCGCCTGAAGGCGGTGCTGACGCAGCTGCGCAAGGAGCGCAACGCCGTGCTGTTCATCGACGAGATCCACACCGTCATCGGCGCCGGTGCGGCCTCGGGCGGAGTCATGGACGCCTCGAACCTGATCAAGCCGGCGCTCGCCTCCGGTGACCTGAAGTGCATCGGCTCGACGACCTACCAGGAATACCGCGGCATCTTCGAGAAGGATCGCGCGCTGGCACGGCGCTTCCAGAAGATCGACGTGCCGGAGCCTTCGGTCGAGGAAACCTACCAGATCCTGAAGGGCCTGAAGCCGCGCTTCGAGGAACACCACGACGTCAAGTACGCACCGAAGGCGCTGCGTGCCGCGGCCGAGCTGTCGGCGCGCTACATCAATGACCGCCACCTGCCGGACAAGGCGATCGATGTCATCGACGAGGCCGGCGCCAGCCAGCGGCTGCTGACGCCGAACCGGCGCAAGAAGGTCATCGGCGTGCCCGAGATCGAGGCCATCGTCGCCAAGATCGCGCGCATCCCGCCGAAGAGCGTCTCGGCTTCCGACAAGGACACGCTGAAGAACCTCGACCGCAACCTGAAGCTGGTCGTCTACGGTCAGGATCAGGCGATCGGGGCGCTGTCGAACGCGATCAAGATGGCGCGCTCCGGGCTTGGCAACGAGATGAAGCCGATCGGTGCCTTCCTGTTCGCCGGCCCGACCGGCGTCGGCAAGACCGAGGTCACGCGCCAGCTCGCCAAGGCGCTCGGCATCGAGCTGCTGCGCTTCGACATGTCCGAGTACATGGAGCGGCACACGGTGTCACGGCTGATCGGCGCACCGCCCGGCTACGTCGGCTTCGACCAGGGCGGCCTGCTGACCGATGCGATCCTGAAGCACCCGCATGCCGTGCTGCTGCTCGACGAGATCGAGAAGGCGCACCCGGACGTGTTCAACCTGCTGCTGCAGGTCATGGATCACGGCACGCTGACCGACAACAACGGCCGCAAGGCGGATTTCCGCAACGTCATCCTGGTCATGACCACCAACGCCGGTGCGGACCAGATCGAGCGCTCCGGCATCGGCTTCACGACCGAGGATCACTCGACCGACAGCCTCGAAGTCATCAAGCGCATGTTCTCGCCGGAGTTCCGCAACCGCCTCGATGCAATCATCCAGTTCAAGGCGCTGGAGAGCGACACGATCGGCCACGTCGTCGACAAGTTCATCATCGAGCTCGAAGCGCAGCTGGTCGCCAAGCACGTGACGCTGGAAGTCTCCGGCGCCGCCCGCGCCTGGCTCGCCGTGCGCGGCTACGACCGCAAGATGGGCGCCCGGCCGATGGCGCGCGTGATCCAGGAGCACATCAAGAAGCCGCTGGCCGAGGAACTGCTGTTCGGACGCCTCGCCTCGGGCGGGCACGTGCTGATCGATGCCGACGGTGACGGGCTGGTGATCGATTTCGCCGAGGCGACGGCGGAAGTGAGCTGACCGGACCGGCGCTGACGCCGCGTGCTGCACCGGACCGGCGGGGGCGACCCTGCCGGTTCTTGTTTTTCAGCGGCCGCGATAGGTGATGCGGCCTTTCGACAGGTCGTACGGCGTCAGTTCGACGCGGACCTTGTCGCCGGTCAGGATGCGGATGTAGTGCTTGCGCATGCGGCCGGAAATGTGGGCGGTGACGACGTGGCCGTTTTCGAGCTGTACGCGGAACATCGTGTTCGGAAGGGTCTCGATGACCGTTCCTTCCATTTCGATATGGTCTTCTTTCGACATCAGGACTCTCTGGCAGGGGGAAAAGCGGCGGTGAGGGCGATCGGTCGGTGCGGTCGGTCTGGTGCGGCGCGCCAAAATAGCCAAACGGCCCTTCAGCATCAAGGACCGGCAGCACGGGACAGGGTGAATTCGTACGCGAGGGTGGACGGTCGCGGCCGGGCAGTTCAGCGGACAGGCGTTTCGGGCGGGGAGCGCCAGTCGCCGTTGATGAAGACTTCGCAGGGCCGGAAGCGAGTCTTGTAGTTCATCTTGCGGCAGCCGGCAATCCAGTATCCGAGGTAGACGTAGGCCAGACCGCGGCGGCGCGCCTCCTCGATCTGCCAGAGGATCGCCGCGGTGCCGGGTGCCCGCGCTTCGGCCGCGGGATCGTAATACGTGTAGACCGCCGACAGTCCGTCCCCGAGCACGTCGACGACCGCGACCGCCAGCAGCCGGCCGTCGGCGTCGCGGAATTCGGCGAGGAAGGTCCGGCTCCAGCTGGAACGGATGAAGCCGAGGTAGCTGTCGGGGGTGGCATCGTCCATGCCGCCGTCCGGGTGGCGCAGCGCCAGGTAGCGGGCGAACAGCTGGAAGTGCTCCTCGCGCAACACCGGTTCGACCAGGCTGACCTGCAGGTCGAGGTTGCGGGCCTGCGTGCGTCGCTGCGAGCGGTTCGGCTGGAACTGCCGGACCGGGATGCGCAGCGACTGGCAGGCGTGGCAGCCCTGGCAGTGCGGCCGGTAGACGTGCTCGCCGCTGCGCCGGAAACCGTGCAGCACCAGCGCCGAGTACAGCGTGTCGCAGACGGCGAGCGGGTCGGCGACGAGGTTGCGCGCCGTGTGGCCGGCCAGATAGCTGCACGGATGCGCATCGGTCAGGAACAGCCGCAGGCTGCCGAGTTCGGAGCGCGGAGCAGCCATCGTCAGCCGGCTCCGGGCGCTGCTTCGGCCGGCAGCGTCCACGGCGTGGCCGGCAGCAGGCGGTGGACGTGCTCGTGCAGCAGCTTCAGGAACTCGGCGCGTGGCAGGCTCTGCGCGCCGAGGCTCAGCAGATGGCCGGTTTCGAGCTGGCAGTCGATGAAGCCGAAGCCGCGCTGCACCAGCAGCCGGCCGAGATGCACGAGCGCGACCTTGGACGCATCGTTCATGCGGCTGAACATCGATTCGCCGAAGAACACGCCGCCGAGCGCGACGCCATACAGCCCGCCGACCAGACGCTCGCCGTGCCAGGTCTCGATCGAATGCGCGTAGCCGAGCACGTGCAGCCGGCAGTAGGCCTCGCGCATCTCGCGGGTGATCCAGGATTCCGGGGCCTCCGGTCGCGGTGCGGCGCATTCGGCGATCACGCGCGCGAAGGCGTGATCGACCGTGACCGTGTAGCGACCGCTGCGCAGCACCTTGCGCAGGCTGTGCGAGACCCGGATGCGGTCGGGCAGGAAGATCGTGCGCGGGTCCGGTGACCACCACAGGATCGGCTGGCCCTTGCCGTACCACGGGAAGATGCCCTGCCGGTAGCCGTTCAGCAGCCGCGCCGGTGCCAGGCTGCCGCCGGCGGCGAGCAGGCCGTTCGGCTCGACCAGCGCCGCCTCGGCGGGCGGAAACGGCTGGTTCGGATTGCGGGCGTCGAGCCAGGCGATCATGCCGCGGCCTCGCCGCTGCGATACGGCAGCCGTGCGGTGAGCTCGCGCGCGTACTCGACGATGGCCGGGCGCTCGCGATGCAGGAAGGCGTCGATCGCCTGACGGAAGCCCGGATGCGCGACCCAGTGCGCCGAGTGCGTCAGCACCGGTTCGAAGCCGCGCGCCACCTTGTGCTCGCCCTGCGCGCCGGGTTCGAAGCGTGTCAGCCCGTGCTCGATGCAGTGCTCGATACCCTGGTAGTAACAGGCTTCGAAGTGCAGCGCGTCGAAGGACTCGGCGCAGCCCCAGTGGCGGCCGTACAGCGTGTGCGCACCGGCGTAGCTGATCGCTGCAGCGACGATGTCATGCCCGCGCCGGGCAAGCACCAGCAGCACGCGTTCGCCGAGCGTGCGGCCGATCTCCAGGAAGAACGGCAGGCTCATCGGGGCCGGACAGCCGCGCTGCTCGAAGGTGTTGCGGTAGAAGCGGTGGAAGACCCGCCACTGCGCCTCGCTGACGGCATTCCCGGGCAGGCGTTCGAGTTCGAGGCCGGCCTCACGCACGCGCCGGCGTTCCTGGCGCAGGTTCTTGCGCTTCTTGGCCGAGAAGGCGTCGAGGAAATCGTCGAAATCGCGGTAGCCGCGATCCTGCCAGTGGAACTGGCAGCCGAGCCGGTGCGTGAGCCCGGCCGCCGTCAGGGATTCGAGTTCACCGGCCTGCGGGAACAGCACGTGCAGCGTCGAGCAGCCGAGTCCGGCGGCGAGCTCGCGCGCCCCTTCGGCAAGCAGCGCCATGACCGCGCCGGCATCGGCACCGGCGGCGACCAGCAGCCGCTGGCCGGTCGCCGGCGTGTGCGGGATCGCCGCCACCAGCTTCGGGTAATAGCGCAGGCCGTTGCGGTGGTAGGCATCGGCCCAGCCCCAGTCGAACACGAACTCGCCCCAGGAGTCGGTCTTCAGGAACAGCGGACACCCCCCGAGCAGGCGGCCGTCATCGTCGCGCACGCTCAGCGGTCGCGGTTGCCAGTGCGTGCCGGGGCCGGTGACACCGTGGTTTTCGAGCGCGACGAGAAACGCATGCTGAAGAAAGGGGTCTTCGTCGCGGACCAGGGTGTTCCACTCGGCAGCGGGCAGCTCGCGGAAGGATTCGTGGCAGCGCAGGTGCATGCTCTTGGGGGGCTCGTGTGACCGGTGCCGCTTCGACGCGCGGGGCGCGGCGAAGTTTGACACCCGATTCCAAGCTTAGGGGCAAGTCGACGGCCGCGCACGTGGTGCGCGCTTTGCCAGCACCGGGGCGGGATGGGACAATGCATCCCCTCATCACCCCTCCGGCTGCTCCGCCGCCCTGCCGTCCGCTTCGACGCGCCTTGCGCGGCACGGACCCATCCCCAGATCGCTTCACACAGGTGGCAGCTTGGCTCAGCAGGCACGCAGAAAAAACGTGACGCCCGCGGGCGTCAAGATCGTCCGTCACATCAGCCATGGCCTGCGCGAGATCGGCTTCCTGCTGCTCGCGACCGTGGCGGCCTTCCTGTTCATCGCACTGGCCTCGTACGTGCCGGCCGATCCGGCCTGGACGCATACCGGCACCAGTGCACCGATGAACCTCGGCGGCGTGGCCGGCGCGTGGTTTGCCGACATCGCGCTGTACTTCTTCGGCTACCCCGCCTACCTGTTCCCGCTCGGCCTGGTGTTCGCGGGCTGGCGGCTGTTCAAGCGCAACGGCCTTGCCGAGATCGACGCCGAGATCATCGTGTTCCGTACCGTCGGCTTTCTGGTCACGGTCGGCACCGGCTGCGGACTGGCCGCCCTGCACCTGCAGCCCGGAGCCCTGCGCGGCAGTGCCGGCGGCATCGTCGGCGATCTGTGCGGGCACGGGCTGATCAACGCCTTCGGACCCGGTGGCGGCACGCTGTTCCTGGCCGCGCTGTTCCTCGCCGGCGTGACGCTGGCCTCGGGGCTGTCGTGGCTGTCGCTGGTCGATCTGATCGGCAAGTCGATCTGGGATGTCGCGGCGCTGTTCGCCCGGGCCGGCAGCTGGGTTGCCGGGCGCATCGCTCCGCGCCGGGACGAAGCCGGCGACGATGAGCCACTGCAGCAGGGCAGGGCGCCCGAGCTGTCGCTGGCCGGCGGCCGGCAGGAGCCGGTACTGGTTGCAGAGCTGCCGCCGCAGGCGCCGCCTGCGCCGGTGTCGAAGCCGGTCGCGGAACCGGAAAAACCTGCCACCGGCAGCGACGGCCCGGCCGAGCCGGCCACCGCCGGCAAGCGCGGCCGGATCGAACCGTCCTTCGATGCGACGACGGCTCCGTGGGACCTCGGGGAGGACGACGAGCCGAAGCCGCCGACGCCCGCGACCCGGGTATCCGGGTCGCCGATCCGCCCGGTGCCGCTCCTCGACGATGACGGGGATGACGGTCCGGACGCAGCGGCGCGGGTGGCAGCCCCGGTGACGGTGAACACCGGCGCGCCTGGTCCGGATACGGATCAGGATCCGGAACCGGACGACGACGAGGTGCCGCAGGCACAGCCCGTGTCGCAGGCCGCCGGTGCGCGCGCGCCGCGGCCGGTTGTGATGGCGGCGGACGAGGAGGAGGAGGGTGGGGATGGCGAATCATCGCCGGCTCCGGCACCGGTGCCGGACGCTGCCGAACTGGTGATCGGCGCGCGCCGCAATGCGCCGATCGAGGGGCCGGTGACCCAGCCGGTGGCTGCACCGGCGCCGATCCCGCTCCCGGCACCGGCCCCGGTTCCCCTGCCGGCACCTGCGGCCGCCGCGCCCGTGGCGGTTCCGGCGGCTGCGCCGCGACCGCAGCCGCCGGCGCGTGCCGAAGGCGTGTCCGAGGCCGCGGCGGCGCTGTTCGGGCTGCGGCCGAAGCGCGAGGCGCTCGATCCGCTGCCGCCGCTCGAACTTCTGGACCTGCCGCGCGAGCAGGCCGCCGGCTATTCGCCGGAGGCGCTCGACGGCATGTCGCGCCAGGTCGAGTCCAAGCTCGCCGAGTTCGGCGTCGACGTGACCGTCGTCAACGTCGAACCGGGGCCGGTGGTCACGCGCTTCGAGCTCGACCTCGCCCCCGGCGTCAAGGTCAGCCAGATCAGCAATCTCGCCAAGGACGTGGCGCGCGGGCTGTCGGTGGTCAGCGTGCGCGTCGTCGAGGTCATCCCCGGCAAGTCAGTGATCGGACTGGAGATTCCGAACCGGCGCCGGCAGATCGTGTCGCTGCGCGAGATCATCGCCGCGCCGGTCTGGCAGGGAGCGGGTTCGCCGCTGACGGTCGCGCTCGGCCACGACATCGGTGGCCGGCCGGTGGTCGGCAACCTCGCCAAGATGCCGCACGTGCTGGTGGCCGGCACGACCGGTTCCGGCAAGTCGGTGGCGGTCAACTGCATGCTGATCAGCATGCTGTACAAGGCGGGCGCCGAGCAGCTGCGCCTGATCCTGATCGACCCGAAGATGCTGGAGCTGTCGATCTACGAGGGCATCCCGCACCTGCTGGCGCCGGTGGTCACCGACATGAAGGACGCCGCCAACGCGCTGCGCTGGTGCGTCGCCGAGATGGAGCGCCGCTACCGGCTGATGGCGGCGCTGCGCGTGCGCAACATCGCCGGCTTCAACAAGCAGGTCTCCGAGGCCATCGAACTCGGCGAGCCGATCCCGGACCCGCTGTGGAAGAACGAGGACAGCCTCGATCCCGAACGGCCGCTGCTCGAACCGCTGCCCTACGTGGTCGTGGTCATCGACGAGCTGGCCGACATGATGATGATCGTCGGCAAGAAGGTCGAAGAGCTGATCGCGCGGCTGGCGCAGAAGGCGCGCGCCGCCGGCATCCACCTGATCCTCGCCACGCAGCGGCCGTCGGTCGACGTGATCACCGGCCTGATCAAGGCCAACATCCCGACGCGCATCGCGCTGACCGTCGCCTCGAAGATCGACTCGCGCACGATCCTCGACCAGATGGGCGCCGAAGCCCTGCTCGGCCACGGCGACATGCTCTACCTGCCCCCCGGCACCGGCTTCCCGCAGCGCGTGCACGGGGCCTTCGTCGACGATCACGAGGTCAATGCCGTCGTCGAGTACCTTAAGCAGACCGGTGAGCCCGACTACGTGACCGGCATCCTCGATGAGCCGGTGGACGGAGCCGCATTCCCGGGCGATCCGCTGGCCGGCGGGGGCGGCGACAGCGACGGCGACAGCGATCCGCTGTACGACCAGGCCGTGCGCATCGTCGTCGAGAGCCGCCGCGCCTCGGTCTCCGGCGTGCAGCGGCGGCTGAAGATCGGCTACAACCGCGCCGCGCGGCTGGTCGAGGAGATGGAGCGCGCCGGCATTGTCGGGCCGATCCAGTCCAACGGCTCGCGCGAGGTGCTGGTCGGCGGCGCCCAGGCCGATGCCTGATACCGATCACACGTAAACGCATAAACGCATGGTTTTTCTCCCCCTCTCCCCAACCCCTCTCCCACGAGGGGCGAGGGGCTGAAAAGCGAAGCGTGCTGATGTGATCGGTATGAGCACTCCGGCCGCCGGTTTGTCGCGATCCGGTAACGGCGGCGCACCGGCGGCCGTCGCCGCGGTCGATACCGCAGCCGCGCGGCTGCGCGGTCCGTGTTCCCTGTTTGTCGAGGCCTGTCATGTCCCTGCTGTCCAGACTTCCCGCCGGCCTGCTGCTCGCATGCGCGCTGCTGCTGAGCGTGCCGGCGCGCGCCGAGCCATCGGTCACGCAGTACTTCCACGACCTGCAGTCGCTGCAGGCCGGCTTCACGCAGCGCGTCAGCGATGCGCAGGGGCGGATCGTGCAGGAATCGGCCGGTTCGATGGCGATGCAGAAGCCCGGGCGCTTCCGCTGGGATTACACGGCGCCGAGCCCGCAGACCATCGTCGCCGATGGTCAGCGCCTGTGGGTGCATGACCCCGGCCTCGACCAGGTCACCGTGCGCCCGCTCGACGCCGCGCTCGGCGGCACACCGCTGGCGCTGCTGTCGGGGGCGGCACCGATCGAGGACGTGTTCAAGGTCGGGCCGGTGCAGAACCGCGGCGGCCTGAGCTGGTATCTGCTGACGCCGAAGGACGACGGCAGCGACTTCAAGGCGCTGCGAGTCGGCTTTCGCGGCGACACGCTGGCCGCGCTCGAACTGGAGGATGCGCTCGGCGGGCGCACGCGCGTCGAGTTCAGCCATCTGCAGCGCAACGGCCGCGTCGATCCGGCGCAGTTCCGCTTCACGCCGCCGCCCGGCACCGACGTGATCGGCGACGCCGGCTGAATCCGACGATGACGACCGGCGCAGACGCTGCCGATCCGCGTCCGCTCGCCGACCGGCTGCGCCCGCAGCGGCTCGACGAGCTGGTCGGCCAGACGCACCTGTTCGCGCCGGGCCGGCCGCTGCGCGTCGCGCTCGAAGCCGGCCGGCCGCATTCGATGGTGCTCTGGGGCCCGCCCGGCACCGGCAAGACCACGCTGGCGCGGCTGATCGCCGGGCATTGTGACGCGCACTTCATCGCGCTGTCGGCGGTGCTCGCCGGCGTCAAGGAAGTCCGCGCCGCGGTCGAGGAGGCGCAGGCCGTGCGTGCGCGCGAGGCGCGCGCGACGGTGCTGTTCGTCGACGAGGTGCACCGCTTCAACAAGGCGCAGCAGGATGCCTTCCTGCCCTTCGTCGAGGACGGCACCGTCACCTTCGTCGGCGCGACCACCGAAAATCCGAGCTTTGCGCTGAACAACGCGCTGCTGTCGCGGGCGCGTGTCTATGTGCTGAAGCGCCTCGAAGCCGCCGAACTCGGCGCGCTGATCGACCGCGCGCTCGCCGATGCGCAGCACGGCCTCGGCGGTCGCGGGCTGGTCGCCGACGCGCCGACGCGCGAGCGGCTGGTGCTCGCCGCCGACGGCGATGGCCGGCGCCTGCTCGGGCTGCTGGAGCTGGCGGCGGAGCTGGCCGAGGCCGAGGGCAGGGGCTTTGCCGACGCGGTCACCGAAGTCGTGCAGGGCGGCGTGCGCCGCTTCGATCGCGGCGGCGACCTGTTCTACGACCAGATCTCGGCGCTGCACAAGGCCGTGCGCGGCTCGGCGCCGGATGCGGCGCTGTACTGGCTGGCGCGCATGATCGACGGCGGCTGCGAGCCGCTGTATCTGGCGCGGCGCATCGTGCGCATGGCGAGCGAGGACATCGGCAACGCCGATCCGCGGGCGCTGCGCCTGGCGCTCGATGCCGCCGAAACCTTCGAGCGCCTCGGCAGTCCCGAGGGCGAACTGGCACTCGCGCAGGCCGTCGTGTATCTCGCCTGCGCCGCCAAGAGCAACGCCGTCTACACCGCCTGGCAGGGCGCGCTCGCCGATGCCCGCAGCCATGGCACGCTCGAAGTCCCCGAGCACCTGCGCAACGCACCGACGAAGCTGATGAAATCCCTGGGCTACGGCCGGCGCTACCGCTACGCGCACGACGAACCCGACGCCTACGCCGCCGGCGAGACCTATCTGCCGGATGCACTCGCCGGCCGCCGCTATTACGATCCGGTGCCGCGCGGCCTCGAGATCCGCATCCGCGAGAAGCTCGAACGCCTGCGCGAACTCGACCGGCTGGCCCGCGAGGGTCGGGACTGATACCGGTCACACGTAAGCGCATGGTTTTTCTCCCCCTCTCCACAACCCCTCTCCCACGAGGGGCGAGGGGCTGGAAAGCGCAGCGTTCCGGTGTGATTGGCATGAAAGCCCGGCTTCTCCCCGACAAGGACGTTTGATGATGCTGACCCGACTGCTGCGCCATCCGCTGGGCGTGCCCGCCGGCACGCTGGCGATCACCGTGCTCGCGATCCTCGCCTCGACCACGCTGCTGTGGCTGAGCAGCCGGCTGCTGCCGTGGTGGCCGGTGCCGATGTCGTTCGGGCTGAAGCTGACGATGCTGCTGACGGCGCTGGTGGCGCTGCCGTTCGCGTGGGCGCTGCTGTCGCTGCTGCAGCGTGCCGAGCAGCTGCGCGAGCAACTGCAGCGCATCGCCGCTTTCGATGAGCTGACCGGCGCCTATACGCGCCGGCAGTTCTCGGTGCTCGCGCAATCGGCGCTGGCGCGGCTGACGGCGAGTGGTGGCTGCGCCTCGCTGCTGGTCGTCGATGCCGACTGGTTCAAGGCGATCAACGACCGCCACGGCCACGCCGGCGGCGATGCCGTGCTGCAGCACCTCGGTCAGCAACTGCTCGCCCAGTTCGGGGCGGACGCGCTGGTCGGGCGCTACGGCGGCGAGGAGTTCCTGGTGCTGCTGCCGGACGCCGGGCCGGCGATGGCCTGCCGCGAGGCACATGCGCTGCGCCTGCGCGTCGCCGGGCTGCGGATTCCGGCCCGCGACGGCGGTCCCATCGCGGTCACGGTCAGCATCGGGGTCGCCAGCGCGTCGGGAACGACGCTGGCACTCGGTGCGCTGTACCGCGCCGCCGATGCCGCGCTGTATCGCGCCAAGCACGAAGGCCGCGACCGGGTCGCGCAGGCGGGCGGACCGCTCGGTCCGCACTGCCTGAGCTGTACCGGCGCGCCGGCCTGCCGGCACGAGGACCCCTGAACGGGCGGAGCCGGGCATCGCCGTGAACCCGGCCGGCGCGGCCGGCGTGCGACACTGCGCAGCCCCGCCCGGCTTGCCGGGCCGACCGGACTGTCCCGCTGATGACCGAAGCCCACGCCGCCCCCGGCCTGTCGCGCCTGCGCTGGCGCATGTACGCGCTGCTCGTTGGCGCCTACGTGCTCGTGTACTTCCACCGCATGGCGCCCGGCGTCGTCGCCGGCGAACTGCAGCAGGCCTTCGAGGCCAGCGCCGCGGCGCTCGGCGGGCTCGCCGCCGCGTACTTCTACATCTACGCCGCGATGCAGCTGCCGGCCGGCGTGCTCGCCGACACCTGGGGCACGCGCCGCACCGTCGTCGCCGGCAACATCGTCGCCGCGCTCGGGGCCGTGCTGTTCGCGGGCGCCGACAGTCTCGCGCAGGCCACGCTCGGGCGGCTGGCGATCGGGGCCGGCGTCTCGGTCGTGTTCGTCGGCCTGATGAAGTTCAACGCCGTCTGGTTCGAGGGCCGCCACTACGGCAAGGTCGCCGGCCTGACGCTGCTGATCGGCAACCTCGGCTCGATCGCCGCCGCCGGGCCGCTGGCCGGGCTGCTGGCGCTGGTCGGCTGGCGCGAGGTGTTCACGGCGGTCGGCGTGCTGTCGCTCGGGCTGGCGCTGCTGACCTGGCGCTACGTGCGCGACCGCCCCGAGGACGCCGGCCTGCCGCCGCTGCACGCGCTGCCACCGGCCGCCGCCCGGCCGCACTGGTCGAAGGAACTCGCCGCCGTGCTGCGCGAGCGCCGGCTCTGGCCGGTGGTCTTGGTGCAGTTCGGCATGATCGGCGGCTTCTACGCCTTCGTCGGCCTCTGGGCCGTGCCCTTGCTCGAACGCGCCCACGGCCTTGCGCGACCGGCCGCGGCCGCCCATGTGACGACGGCGCTCGCGGTGTTCGCGCTCGGTTCGCTGACGCTCGGCGGACTGTCGGACCGGCTCGGGCGGCGCAAGCCGGTGCTGGTCGGAGCGGTCGGGCTGTATCTGCTCGCGTGTCTTGCGCTCGCGGCAGCGCCGTGGACCCCGGGCGGCGGCGGGCATGCGCTGTTCGCAGCCCTCGGCCTCGGCGCCGCCGGGCTGACGATCACCTTCCCGCTCGGGCGCGAACTCGGGCCGCCGGCGCTCGCCGGCATGGCGATCAGCGTCGTCAACAGCGGCGCATTCCTCGGCACGGCGCTGATGCAGCCCTTGTTCGGCGCGCTGGTCGATCGCAGCGGCGGTTTCGCGGCCGGACTTTGGCTGCTCGCCGCCGGTGCCGTGCTGGCCCTGGCGGCGGCGCTGGCCTGTACCGAAACGCGCTGTCGCAACCTCGCCGCCGCGCCCGCTAGTCGCCGGGAGGCGCGCGCAGCGCCTTGAGCCGGCCGCGATGCTGCTTGGCATCGAGCCGGCGCTCGCGGGCGGCGCGGCTCGGCTGCGTCGGCCGGCGCGGTTTCGGTGCCGTCCAGACCGAGCGGATCAGCGCCTGCAGGCGCGCGAGCGCATCGGCACGGTTGTCGGCCTGCGAACGGTGGCGCTGGGCCTTGATGACGATGATGCCGCCGGCGTGGATGCGCGCATCGCGCAGGCGCAGCAGCCGCGCCTTGACCGCCTCGGGCAGCGACGAGGCGCCGATGTCGAAGCGCAGCTGCACGGCGGTCTCGACCTTGTTGACGTTCTGGCCGCCCGGCCCCTGCGCGCGGATCGGCCGGAAGTCGAGTTCGGCCTCGGGCAGGTCAGGGATGTGCATGCCGGACACCGGACTTCAGAGCACGAAGGTCGCGCGCACGCGCTTCGAGCGCAGCAGGTACGGCACCCAGATCGCGACCGCGACCGCCGGTGCGACCAGCGCATCGATCAGCGTTTCCGTGGTGGGCGGCGGAATCATCGGGATCAGCCCGGTGGCCGCCTGGTCGGTGATCGCGAACAGCAGCGACCAGACGAACAGGCCGATGATCACGGCCGGTGCCCGCCGCGAGCGGCGCAGGAACAGCCACAGCGCCAGCAGCGCGAGCAGCAGCGTCAGGCCGTTGCCGGCGGTTTCGGCGACGATCAGCGGTGCCCACAGCGGGTGATAGACCGGTTGGCCGGGCTCGGTCAGCTGCTCCCAGACGCCGGGCATCAGCACCGGCTGCAGCATCCCGTACGTCGACCAGGCCACGCGCAGCGGCGTCAGCACCAGCCCGAGCAGCATCAGCAGCAGCCAGCCGCCGATGCCGGCCGGGGTTTCGGGGTCGAAGGCCGGCGTGACGGCCGGCAGGGAATCGCGGGGGCTCGGCATCGGGGTGTCCGGAGGTCTGGGCAGGGCGGGCTTCAGTGTGGCTGCTCGCCGCTGATGCGCGCGATCATCCGGCGCACGGCGAGCATCTGCGGACCGTTCTTCTCGGCGTACTGCGTGCTGTCGTAGGCCCACCAGTCCCAGCAGCCCTTCGGATTGGCCGACGTGACCCCGAACAGGTCGCCCGGCAGCTCCGGGCCGCGCCGGGTCTGCGGATACAGCACGATGAAGTCGTTGGCGTCGGCCCAGCGGTTGTAGCCGGCGTGCTCGGCGAAGGTCGTGCCGTAGCGGGCCGGCTGATTATTCGCATCCACGTACAGGAAGTCCGCGAACTGGCGGCAGCCGTGGAAGGCGACATGCAGCCGGCAGCGGCGCGCCCCGTCCTCGCAGGCCTGCGGCACGTAGACCCAGCCGGTGCTGCCGAGGCTGTGTGCGGCCGGGAAGCTGCTGAACTCGTTCTGTTCAAAGGGCGTCAGGCGGCCGCCCGGTGCGGTGGCTGCCGGCGGCTGCAGCGGCCCGTGGATCCACTGCAGCAGCTCGCCGGCGCCGTCGAAATCGCAGTCGCTGATGTACGGGTCGCCCTTGATCGTGCAGTCGTTGCCGAAGTCGGTGGTCGGCATCGTGTGCTCGGCGCGCACGCTGCTGACGCGCGTGATCGAGGCGGCCGGCACGAAGGCCCGGTAATACTGTTCCAGCGCATCACCAACCTTCGGCACGACGGTCGAGTCGATGCTGCCGGTGAAGATCCACACACGCTGCGCGGCCAGGCCCGCGACCGGGTCGATCGCGCCGCTGCGCGCCCGGCGCTTGGTCAGCGACACCAGATCGGCGACGCGGATCGGACGCTTGCCGGCCATGCACACGTCGAGCGCGGTCGTGATGCTGGCGTTGGCGCAACCATACGGGCCGCCGGCGACGACGCCGACCCCGTGCACGATCCCCGAATAGGCGACCGCGAACTGCACGGCCATGTAGCCGCCGGAGGAAATCCCCGATACCGACACACTGGCCGGGTCGACGTTGTAGCGGCGCAGCGGTTCGGCCGTGCCGGTGGCGGCGTGCGCGAGCAGGGCCAGCGTGGCGAGTGCGGCAGCGAGCGTGCGCAGGCGGGGCAGGAGAGCATTCATGCCGGGGTCCTCATTCGACGGCGACAGGGGCGGGCATCGCCGCACCGGGGGGCGCGCGGCGCACGTCAGGGTATTTCAGGTTCAGCGCATGACCGGATACCGCTCTGCGGCCGAGCAGACGGCTTCGCGCCAGTCGAGTGCCGTCTGCCGGGCTTCGCCGCCGAGGCGATCGGCATCGCGGTTGAGCTGCCGGCACCAGGCATCGAGCCGGGCACGCTCCCGCTGGCGGCAGTCGCGATACGCGATCGAGCCGGGACCCCAGGCCGCGCAGTCATGGACGGCAACGGCCGGGGCGGCGCTCACCTCGATCCGGCGTGACACGGCAGCCGCCGGCAGCCCTGCGGCCGCGACGGTATTGCCGGGCAGGGCCAGTCGCTGTTCGGCGGCGAAGCGCTGCAGCCGCTGGCAGGCATCGTCCCGCATCGCCGAACCGTTGCGGCCGGCGGCGACCTCGCGCTGCCAGAACGCACAGGTATCGGCGAGCGTGGCGAGCGTCTGCCGTGCCCGCGCCTGCACCGGATCGGGCGGATAGGACGGGGCAGGGGTTGCCTGCGGCGGAACGGGAGCCGCCGGCGCCGGCAGATTCCGCTGTGCAAGCGGCGGGGCGCTGAAGGACTGCACGCTGGCGCTGCTCGCAGCCGGCGGCGCCGGCAGCCGGTCGCGCACGTACGGAACGATCACACCGGCGATCAGCGCGCCGCAGAGGACCAGCGCCAGTACGCCGGCACGAGCCTCGCCGCGTGGTGCGGCGCGGCGGACAGGACGACGGGGCAGCGGGGGACGGCGAGGCTCGGGGGGCGCGGACATGACACTTCCCTGTGGTGCGATGCATCAGAGGCGCAGTCTAGTCGGTGTACGGATGACGGGCCAGTGTAGCGGCCGGTATCCACTGGCAGGGCGGGATCGTCAGCATCCCGGAGCGGTGGAGGATGCAAGTGACTGAATCAAAAAATTTTAATGAGGCTCATGGCCGCAAGCCGGCGTCATGCGCCGACGGAGGAGCGGCCGGATTGCCAGGCAGGGTTGTCAGCCCGGCCTGACGGTTCAGATTTTTTCATGCGCGCATCAGGCCAGATGGTTTGTGCAATGCAGCATCGGCGGGCAAACTGGCTTCGGCATCCTACCCGGATGTCGCTTCTCCTCCTTTGGTGGTTGTTTTGGCCCGGGCCGTCCCGGGCCTTTTTTTTGTCCGGTACAAAAAAGTTCAGGCCAGCGTGAATATCCGTCGTTTGCCGCGCGTGCCGCGCGTGCCGACACTATTCCCCGACATCCGCGTGATGTTTCTCTTCTCCTCCTTTGGTGGTTGCTTGAGCCCGGCTTCGATGCCGGGCTTTTTTTTTGGAGGGGCGCGCAGCCGGGGAGGAGGACGGTCCGGTTCAGGCCGCGGACGGCAGCGGCAGCTTGACCGTGAAGGTGGTGCCGGTGCCGACGTGGCTGTCGACCGTCAGGATGCCGCCGTGCAGGTCGACGATCTGGCGCGTGATGTTCAGGCCGATGCCGGTGCCGGGGATGCCGACCGCGGTGCTGGCGCGGAAGAACTTCTCGAACAGCCGCGGCATCTCCTGAGCCGGGATGCCGACGCCGTGGTCGCACACGCGCACGACGAGGCGCGTGGCATCGGCAAAGGCATGGACCTCGATCTCGTCGGCATCGGGCGAGTACTTGACGGCGTTGCTGAGCAGGTTGGCGAACACCTGTTCGAGCAGACCGGCGTCGCCGCTCATGCTGGGTGGCAGCCCCTCGAACCGGCAGGCGATGCGGTGGTGCGGGGCGAGTTCCTGCTGCTGCTGGCAGACGCGCGTCAGCAGCGCCGCGGGGTCGACCGGTCCGGGCCGGTAGCTGACCGTGCCGCTTTCGAAGCGCGCGACATCGAGCGTCGAGTCGACCAGATAGCCCATGCGCGACACGGCCGCGCGGATCCTGCCGATGCGCTCGACCAGTTCGGTCCGCGACAGGTTGTCGGCGCGGCGCAGGATGCGCTGGGCGGCGCTGTCGATGATCGCGAGCGGCGTGCGCAGCTCGTGCGAGGCCATGTACACGAACTGGCGCTGCATCTGGTGCATGCGCTGCTGGTGGGTTTCGAGCGCCTGCAGGCGCTCGCGGGCCAGCGTGTCGATGTCCTCGTACAGCGCCCGGTAGCGCTGCTGCGAGGCTTCGAGTTCGGCGACGGTCCGGCGCAGCGCGCGGGTGACCAGCGTCAGCGCCAGCAGGTCGCAGACCGAGCGCGCGAAGCCGAGTTCGTCGATGCCCCAGACGCGGGCAGCCGCAGTGCGCCGGCATTCGAGCTGCAGCAGCCCGTGCAGCGTCCGGCCGCTGCTGATGCCGAGCACCAGCACCGAGGCGCCGGCCTCGGAATCCGGCGGCGCGAGCGCCCGCCACTCGGCGAGGGCCTGCGCGTGGCGCGGGTCGCTGCCATCGAGCAGCATCTGCGCGCGCAGCGTGCCGACGAAGCCCGGGCAGTCGCGGGTATCGAGCGCAGGGCCGTCGTGGTCGTGGCCGCGACCGTGGCGGTGATGCCAGGACGCGCACCGGTGCACCTGTCCGAAAGCCGCATCGGCCTGCCAGATTTCGGCGCGATCGGCATCCAGGGTCTCGCCGGCGATCTCGGCGATGCGTGCGAGCGCGGTGTCGGCCTCGGCCTCGACCAGCAGCTCGGCATGCACGATGCGCAGCAGCGCGAGCTGCTGGCGGCGCAGCGCCGCCCCGGTGCGCTGCAGTTCGCGCTCGACCGCCAGCCGTTCGAGTTCGGCCGCTGCCCGCTCGGCGAACAGCTCCAGCACCAGAGCAACCATCGCCGGCTGCGCGAACGGCCGCCGGCCGAGCACTGCGATCAGGCCGAGCGTGCGGCCGCCGTCATCGACGAGCGGCGTGCCGGCGCAGGCGCGCACGCCGGCGAGGGCGGTGTTGCCGGCATACAGCGCATCGGCCCCGTCGGCCTGCAGCACCGTGACCCCGGCGAGCACCAGCGGCCAGGGCGCACCGTCGAGGGCCGCCGGCCAGTCGTGCGCGTCATCGGTGCTGTGGCTTGCGACCGGAAGCAGACGGCCGGTTTCCGGCTCATGGCGGGCGACGCAGGCGAAGCCGGCATCGAGCGCGACGGCGAGCCGGCGCACGAGGGCCTCGAAGTAGGCGAGACCGATGTGGTTGGAAACCGTCGTCGCGAGACCGTCGTCCGCGGTGGACGGCGATCGCTGGCGCAAGCTGGGAACCATGCCGGGGCTTCTGCTGGGCGCCGCGGGTCGGCAGCAGGGCGGTCAGGGCGCTTCCGTCACCCCCGGCTGCGCCCCCGGCCGGCGCGGACCCCGGGGACGAAGCGCGCAGCATAGCGGTGCCGGTGGCGCCTGCCCGGTTAAGGATGGTGAAGCCGGATTCAGCGCCCCCACTGCTGCAGGCGACGGCAGTCCGGCACCTCGATGTGCTTGCCGTCGATGCGCACGATGCCTTCGTCGGCCAGCGTGCGCAGGATGCGCGAGAAGGTTTCCGGCTTGATCGATACGCGCGAGGCGATGATGTTCTTCGGCGTCGACAGATCGATGCTGCCGCTGCCGTCGCCGTGCTCGATCAGCTGGTCGATCAGGTAGTGCACGACGCGGAAGCTCGCGTTCTGCAGCGTCAGGTGATCGATCTCGTTCAGCCGCGCATGCAGGCGCATGCTCATCTCGCCGAGCATGCTCAGGCAGAGCGACGGCGAGGCGCGCAGCAGTTCGAGGTAGGTGTGATTGTCGAACGAGCAGACCCGCGCCTCGGTCAGCGCCGCGGTGCTGACCGGATAATCACGGCGCTGCATGAACATCACCGCCTCGGCGAAGGTCTTGCCGGGGCCGGCGATCTCGATGACCTTCTCGTTGCCGTCCAGCGACACGCGAAACAGCTTGATCTGGCCGCTGGCGACCAGGAAGAAGCGCTCGGCCGGCTGGCCGACATCGAACAGGCGCTGGCCTTCGTGCAGGTGCAGCACGCGCATGCCGTGGCGTACGACGGCGAGCCGGGGCTCGTCCAGGGCCGCGAACAGATAGGTCTGGCGCAGCAGGCGATCGAGGGCTTCGGGGGCGGGGGATGGTGGCATCCGCGCATGATAGGTCGGCCGCCGGCGGGCGCACGACTCTCCTGTCTGCATACCCCGTCCGGTGGCCCGATGTGGTTGATGCAGGTTAAGGGCGCACGGACGATCCCTCTGCAGACTGCCCGGCACTCTCTCCATTGCTGCGTGCATGTCCATGAATCCGCTGAATGAACTGCTCGAAGGCCAGCACCGCCAGGCGGATGCGGCCCTCGCCGATGCCGAACTGCAGGTGGCCGCCGGCGACTGGCCGGCCGCCCGTGCCGCCGGCAGCGCCCTCGATGACGAACTGCGCGCCCACTTCCGGCGCGAGGAAGCCGTGCTGTTCCCGGCCTTCGAGGCCGCCACCGGCAGCGGTTGCGGTCCGACCCGGGTCATGCGCGACGAGCACGAGCAGATCCGCACGCTGCTCGATGCGTTGCGCGGCGCCGGCGAGCGCTGCGATGCCGATGCCTGGCTGGGCCTGTCCGACACGCTGGTGCTGCTGATGCAGCAGCACAACATGAAGGAGGAACAGATCCTGTTCCCGATGGCCGCCCGGCTGCTCGAGGCTCGCCTGCCGGCGCTGCTCGATGGCCTGCGCCCGGCGGCGGTCAGCGCCTGACTGCCTGCAGGACGCACGACGATGACGACCGCGGAACACCTGCTCGATGTCGGTGGCCTGGAGCCGCCGGAACCACTGTTCGCGACGCTGGATGCCGTGGATGCGCTCGGCCCGGGCGAGTGGCTGCGCCTGCTGCACCGGCGCGAACCCTTCCCGCTGTACGGGCATCTGCTCGAACGCGATTGCGCGTATCGCGTGCTGGTCTCGGAACCCGGGCGCTACGAGGCGCTGATCTGGCGGCTGGACGATCCGCTCGCCAGTGCCGCCTGCGCCGGAGATGACGACGGCGACGGCTGCGCATGAACGCCGGCCTCTCCTACGCCGCCTCGCCGCCGCTCGCGCTGCCGCTGCGCTGGTTCCTGAGCGTGCCGGTCTTCGGGGTGCTGGCCGGTGGCTGGCTGCTCTGGGCCGGTCCGGCGGTGATGGCGGGGCGCTGGCAGCCGCAGGCGCTGGCCTACGTGCATCTGCTCGCCCTCGGTGTGCTGCTGAGCGCGATGCTCGGTGCGCTGATCCAGTTGCTGCCGGTGCTCGTCGGTGCGCCGCTGCGCCGGGCTGCGCCGATCGCCGCCGGCGTGCAGGCGCTGCTGCTGCCCGGCATCGTGCTGTTCGCCGGCGGGCTCGGGACCGGCACGGCGCCGCTCGTGCGCTTCGGCAGCGCACTGCTGCTCTGCGCACTGCTGGTCTATGCCGCGGCTGCGCTGCCGGCCTGGTGGCGCTCGCCGCGCAGCGGCGAGAGCGCGCGCACGATCGGCTGGGCCGGCCTGTCGTTCCTGATCGCCGCCGCGCTCGGTTTCACGCTGGCCGCCGGCCACGGCTGGGCCGGCGTGCCGCTGCTGCGCCGGCTGACCGACCTGCACGCCGGCTGGGCGCTGATCGGCTGGGTCGGACTGCTGGTGGCGGCGGTGGCCTGGCAGGTCGTGCCGATGTTCTCGATCACGGCCCCGTATCCGCGCTGGCTGCGCACCGGGCTTGCCCCGGTGAGCGTCGCCGCGCTGGGGCTGGCGAGCCTCGATGCCGGCTGGCCGCTGCCGGACTGGCTGTGCCATGCCGCGGCGCTGGCCGCCGGCGCGGCGCTGCTCGGCTTCGCCGCCTGCACGCTGTGGCTGCAGCACCGGCGCCGGCGCCGGCTGCCGGATCCGTGGCTCGGCTACTGGAAGCTCGCGCTCGGCTGCGCCGCCCTCGCGGTCTGCCTCTGGCTCGCCGGGCGGTTCGGGCTGCGCACCGGCAGCGGCGGGAGCGGTTCCTCCACCGAAATGCTGAGCGGCCTGCTGTGGCTCCTCGGCTTCGGCACGACGCTGGTCGCCGGCATGCTGCAGCGCATCGTCGCGTTTCTGGTCTGGCTGGATCTCTCGACCCGCCTGCGCGCGGTCCGCAGCGCCGCCCTGGCGCCGAACGTCCGCGAGCTGATCCCGGCCGCCGCCCTGCAGCGCCAGTTCGCGGCCCAGTTCCTGTCGGTGGGGCTGACGCTGGCGGCCTGCGCGCTGCCGGCCCTGGCCCGGCCGGCCGGTGCCGCCGGCGTGCTCGCCTGGGGGCTGCTGGCCCTGAACCTCGTGCGGGCGATCCGGACGGGGCGCGGCTGGCGGCAGCGGATCGGGGATGGCCGCGCGGCGGTGGCGGAACAGTCTGTAACGATCTGAATCGTAAACAAGACCATTTCTCCGGCCGACCCGGCTTGCGGCTGCCGGGTGCCCATGCCAGAACTAGCGGCACGCAAAACCGGCGTTCCGCACCTCCGTGCGGCGCACCGGAAAACGGCCCGCAGCGCGCACGGAAGCGATCGGTACGGGTCATCGAACTCTCCAGTGCAAACCCGACCGATCAGGTTTTCCCCCATGTCTGCTTCCGTTGCCCTGCCCGTCGCCGATCACCGGCTCGCCGTGCTGCTGCGTCGCTACGAGGACATCCTCGCCAACTCCTGCCCGGCCTTTTCCGATGCCGAATGGTCGGCGCTGTCCGAAGCCCTCGCCGACATCAACCTCGAGGAAACCGATGCGCTGCGCCGTCTGTACGCGACCGTCTGCCACGAAATCCAGCGTCGCGGTCTCGACGGCAAGTGGCACATCGACGCGCGCGCGCTGATGCACCGCCTTGGCGGCCTGAGCCGCGCCGAGGAGGCCGCGCTGGTCGAGATCGTCGAGTTCCGCCTCGGCCGCGGCCGAGGCATCTGAATCGCCTGCACCGCCGGCCACCGTCCGGGCTCAGGTTTCGGTGAGCCGCGGCATCAGTGCCACGTAGTTGCAGTGCCCGCGGCGGCTGTCGAGCTGCCCGGCGAGGATGCCGTCCCAGGCCGTGCGGCAGGCGCCGGGCGAACCCGGCAGCGCCACGACCAGCGTGCCGTTGGCCACGCCGGCCAGCGCCCGCGAGAACACCGCGGCCGTACCGATCTCCTGGTACGAGAGCTGCCGGAACAGTTCCCCGAAACCTTCGAGTTCCTTGTCGAGCAGCGGGCGCAGGGCTTCCGGCGTGCGATCGCGTCCGGTCGGCCCGGTGCCGCCGGTGACCAGCACGACCTCGACCGCCGCATCGGCGATCCACTGCGACACGCGGGCGCGCAGCCGGTACAGGTCGTCCGGCTCCAGCGCCCGCGCCACCAGCTGGTGACCGGCGTCCTGCAGCCGCTCGACGAGCAGCGCGCCGGACTGGTCCCCGGCAGCCGTGCGGGTATCGGAAACGGTCAGCACCGCGATCGCGAGCGGACGCAGGCGGTCGGTACGGCAGGAAGATTCGGGCATCGGCGGGTTCCGGAAGGCAGGGCCCGCGCCGGCATGGCGCGGGCGGGCGCGCAGTGTCGGCCAGGCGGGGGCCGGTGCGGCTTGATG
>JAFEGB010000040.1 GCA_018240295.1 Pseudomonadota bacterium | reverse complement strand
CATGAGCGACCTGAATCTCGGCATTCTCGGCAACTGCATCATCGCGGCCCTGGTCGACACCGAGGCCCGCATCGTCTGGGGCTGCCTGCCGCGGCTCGACGGGGATCCGGTGTTCTGCGCGCTGCTCGACAACGGGCCGGACCCGGAGCGCGGCGGCTACTGGAGCCTGACGCTGCCGAACGGCCGCACGCGCGAGCAGGCCTATCTGCCGAACACCGCGGTGCTGCGCACCGTGATCGGCGACGCCGAAGGCAATGCCATCGAGATCCTCGATTTCGCGCCGCGCCACAAGCAGTACGGGCGCATGTACCGGCCGCCGATGCTGGTGCGCTGCGTGCGGCCGCTGTCCGGACGGCCGCGCATCGTCACGCACCTGCTGCCGCGCTTCCAGAACGGCGAGCTGCGCCCGAACATCACCCGCGGCAGCAACCACGCGCGCTACGTCGGGCCGACGCAGACGCTGCGCCTGACCACCGACGCACCGCTGTCCTACGTGCTCGAACACGTGCCCTTCCTGCTCGACCGGCCGATGCACTTCGTGCTCGGGCCGGACGAGATCCTGAACGCCGACATCGCCGAGACCGCCGGCGGCCTGCTGGCGCGCACGCGCGACTACTGGCGCGACTGGGCGCGCTCGCTGACGATCCCGTTCGAATGGCAGGACGAGGTGATCCGCGCCGCGGTGACGCTGAAGCTCTGCGCCTACGAGGAAACCGGCGCCGTGGTCGCGGCGCTGACCACCTCGATCCCGGAGGCCGCGCATTCGCAGCGCAACTGGGATTACCGCTTCTGCTGGCTGCGCGATGCCTACTTCGTGATCCAGGCGATGAACCGCCTCGGCGTCACGACGACGATGGAGGCCTACATCGGCTACATCATGGACATCGTCGGCGATGTCGAGACCCAGGGTCTCGGCCCGCTGTTCGCGATCACGCGCAGCGCCGATCTCTCCGAGCGCGTCGCGCCGGCGCTCGCCGGCTACCGCGGCATGGGGCCGGTGCGCATCGGCAACGAGGCCTGGCTGCAGGTGCAGAACGATGTCTACGGCAGCGTCGTGCTCGCTGCGACCCACGTGTTCTTTGACCGCCGGCTCGAACTCGCCGACCGTCACGGCCTGTTCGAACAGCTCGAACGCATCGGCTCGCGCGCCGTGCAGGTCTGGGACAAGCCCGATGCCGGGCTCTGGGAGCTGCGCACGCGCGAGCACGTGCACACGTTCTCGGCGGTGATGTGCTGGGCGGCCTGCGACCGGCTCGCCAAGATCGCCGGCGTGATCGGCCGGCGCGAACGCTCGGCCTACTGGCGCGAGCGCGCCGATGCGATGCACGCGCGCATCTGCGCCGAGGCCTGGCACGAGCCGGGCGGCTACTTCGCGTCCTGCTTCGGCGGCGGGGACCTCGATGCCTCGCTGCTGCTGCTGAACGAACTCGACTTCCTCACGGCTGACGATCCGCGCTTCGCGGCCACCGTCGATGCGATCGGCACCAGCCTGCGCTCCGGCGACTTCCTGTACCGCTACCAGATTCCGGACGACTTCGGCCGGCCCGAGACCGCGTTCACGGTCTGCGCGTTCTGGTACGTCGAGGCGCTGACCGCGCTCGGGCGCCGCGACGAGGCGCGCGACCTGTTCGGCAAGCTGCTGGCGCGGCGCAACCCCCTCGGCCTGCTGTCCGAGGACCTCGACTGGCACACCGGCGAGCAGTGGGGCAACTTCCCGCAGACCTACTCGATGGTCGGGCTGATCAACTGCGCGATGCGGCTGTCGATCGGCTGGGAAGAAGCCTTCTGAGCCCGCCCTGCGGCAGCGGCCGCCGCTGAAGGCGCGCCGCGCTTGCAGCCGGCGCGGCGCTGGCGTCTGCTGGTCTTCCCGATCGCCGACCCGGAGCCGCGCCATGCACGCTGCCGATCATCCTGCCGCCGCCTGGGCGGCCCGCACCGTCTTCGATCCCGTGCAGATCGACTGCACGACGGCGGTGATGCTGAAGATCCTCGACGGCAAGTGCCGCATGTTCGAGGCCGAGAAGCGCGCGGTCGCGGCGGTCTACGCCATCGTCCACAAGCAGCCGGGGCGGCTGCTCGATGCCGGCGTGCATGCGCTGATCCGTCAGGCGCAGGCGGCACCGGCGGATGCCGCGCTGCGGGAGCGCGTCTACGAACAGCGCGTGCTCGCCGAGACCGCGATCTCGCGGCCGGTCATGAAGGCCTACAAGGCCTCGCTGCGCGCCGAAGGCGTGATCGGCGGCGACGGGGGCGGGGCCGACTGACCCACGCCGACCGCCGCGCGCACCCGATGCGACCTCGATGTGACCTCGATGTGACCTCGATGCGATCACAACGATGGTGGCGCGGCGCAGTGGGCGGGATCGGCCGTGCTATACGTCCCCGGCATGCCCGTCGATCGAGTCGCCCGATGATGCCCGTGCCCCCGCCATCCGTCCGCACCGGAGCGCACCCGTGAGTGCCGTCCCGGATTCCGCCGGACACCCGGCTGCGTCGATCCTGCGCGATGCCACGCCGTGGCTGTCGATCATCGTGCCGGTGCTCGACGATGCGCCGGCCCTCGATGCGCTGCTGGAGCGGCTCAGGCCGCTGCGCACGCAGGGGGTCGAGCTGATCGTCGTCGATGGCGGCAGCCGCGATGATTCGGTGGCGCTCGCCTGCGCGCGCAGTACCTGCGTGCTCACGGCGCCTGCCGGGCGCGCGCGACAGATGAACGCCGGCGCGGCGCTGGCGCGCGGTCAGGCGCTGCTGTTCCTGCACGCCGACAGCGTGCCGCCCGACAGCGTCGATGCGCTGATCGGCGCCGCGCTCGGCCACGGCGCGCACTGGGGGCGCTTCGACGTATGCCTCGAAGGCCGCGACCGCCGGCTCGGACTGGTCGCGAGGCTGATGAACCTGCGCTCGCGCCTGAGCGGCATCGCCACCGGCGACCAGGCGATCTTCGTGCGCGCCGACAGCTTCGTGCAGGTCGGCGGCTATCCGGAGCAGGCGCTGATGGAGGACATCGAGCTGAGCCGGCGCCTCAAGCGCCTCGGCCGGCCGCAGTGCCTGGCCGGACCGGTGCGCAGCTCCGGCCGGCGCTGGGACGAGCACGGCTTCTGGCGCACCGTGACGCTGATGTGGTGGCTGCGGCTGGCCTACCGGCTCGGTCTGGCGCCGGACCGGCTGGCGCGCTGGTACTACGGACGGGGGCCGCGGGGCACGGCCGGCGCATGACGGCGGCCGGGCTGGCGCTGCGCCTGGCCGTCTTCGCCAAGGCACCGCTGCCGGGCTACGCCAAGACGCGGCTGATTCCGCTGCTCGGCGCCGAGGGCGCGGCGCGGCTCGCCGGAACCCTGATCGCACGCACGCTCGCGCTCGCCGAAGCCGTGCGGCCGCAGGCGCTGACGCTCTGGTGCGCACCGTCGGCCGGGCATCCGTACTTCCGCGCGCTGGCGGCCGGGCAAAGTCCGCCGAGGCTCTGCACGCAGACCGGCGCCGATCTCGGCGCGCGCATGCACGCGGCCTTCACCGATGAACTCGCCCGCGGTCCGACGCTGCTGATCGGCACCGACTGCCCGGCGCTCACGGCCGGGCACCTGCACGCCGCGGCCGAGGCGCTGCTCGGGACCGTCGCCGGTCCGGCGGCCGATGCCGTGTTCCTGCCGGCCGAGGATGGCGGTTACGTGCTGGTCGGGCTGCACACGCCGCAGCCGCGGCTCTTCGAAGACCTGCCGTGGAGCACGCCGGCGCTGATGGACGCGACGCGCGCGCGCCTGCGGCAGGCCGGCCTGCGCGGGGCCGAGCCGGCGACGCTGTGGGACCTCGACCGGCCCGCAGACTACCGGCGCTGGCTGAAGGAAGGCTGAAGCGCCCGGGCGCCGATGATGCACCTGCACAATGACGGCGCTGCGGATCGGTTACGATGCCGCAAACCCCGGCCGCCGTCCGCCGGCCGGTCCTGCCGCCTTCAGCTTCGGACCCTCCCTCCCGTGCCAGCCACGCCGTCTTCGACTGCCGCCGTTTCCGCCCTCGGTCCCGAGGACGGCCTGCTGTACGGCTACTGGCTGCGTCCGGGGCTGCTCGCGCAGCGCATCGGACTCGCCGAGCTCGACGAGGCGCTCGCCACCGAGACCGGCACGGTCTGGCTGCACTTCAACCTGAGCAACGTCCGCGCCCGGCGCTGGCTCGCGCAGTCGGAGCGCGTGCCCGAGGAGATGAAGACGGCGCTGGAGGAGCGCGACGACCGTCCGCGCATCGACCGGCTCGACGACGGCCTGTTCGCGGTGATCAGCGACTTCGATTATCAGGAGCCCGGGGAATTCGGGCTGCTGCGCACGCTGTGGATCCACGCCGGCACGCGGCTGATGCTGACCGCGCGCGCCCACGCGGTGCGCAGCACCGACAGCCTGCGCGTCTGGGTCTGCGGCGGCCTGCACATGCGCAGCGGCATCGAGCTGTTCATCGAGCTGCTGTCGGTGCGCTCCGACCTGCTCGAACGCCTGGTCGACGAGATGACCGAGCAGGTCAACGAGATCGAGGACGCGATCCTGACCGGCGGCGGCGCCGAGCGCGAACACCTCGCGCGCATCCGCCGCCGCTGCGTGCGCCTGCGCCGCACCTTCGGCCCGGAGCGCACGGCGCTGCAGAAGCTCGACCGCCAGCGCGCCGGCTGGATCGACGAGGACGCCATCGAGCAGTGGCACGACGCGACCGAGACGCTGGCCTTCCTGCTCGATGACCAGAGCGAGCTCTACGAGCGCGCCAAGCTGCTGCAGGAAGAAATCGCCTCGCGCGTCGCCGAGGACACCAACCGCAACCTGTACGTGCTGTCGGTGCTGTCGGCCGTGCTGCTGCCGATGACGCTGGTCACCGGCATCTTCGGCATGAACACCGCCGGCCTGCCGTTCGCGAGCGGCGATCACGCCTTCGGCTGGGTGCTGCTGATCATCCTCGCCGCCGGCCTCGGCACGGCGGCGCTGCTGTTCTTCAAGCGGCTGTTGTAGGCGTCTGCGTCTGCGCCGGCTGCCAGCGGCGCAGGCGCAGCGCGTTGCCGACCACGCTCGCGCTCGAGAACGCCATCGCCGCGCCGGCGAACATCGGCGACAGCCCGCCGAAGGCCGCGAGCGGGATGCCGAGCACGTTGTAGCCGAAGGCCCAGAACAGGTTCTGGCGGATCTTCGCGAGCGTCGCGCGCGAGACCTCGATCGCCTCGGCGACCAGGCGCGGATCGGCGCGCATCAGCGTGATGCCGGCGGCCTCGATCGCGACCGCGGTGCCGGTCGCAAGCGCGATGCCGACATCGGCCGCGGCCAGCGCCGGTGCGTCGTTGATGCCGTCCCCGACCATCGCCACGACCCGGCCCTGACCCTTCAGGCGCTCGATCGCGGCAGCCTTGTCCTCGGGCAGCACCTCGGCGATGACCTGCCCGATGCCGAGTTCGCGGGCGATGGCCTCGGCCGCCGGGCGGCGGTCGCCGGAGAGCAGCACGGTGTCGATGCCATCGGCGTGCAGCGCAGCGATGGCTTCGCGGGCACCCGGGCGCAGCGCGTCGCCGAACGCGAACCAGCCGAGCACGCGCGGCAGGCCGGCCGCGCCGGTTTCGCCGGTTTCGAACAGCCAGGACACGGTACGGCCCTGCGCTTCTGCGGCCGCGGCGGTTTCGAGCAGCGCGGCCCCGGGGACGGCGCCGGCCTCATCGAGCAGGCGATGGCTGCCGAGTCGATAGCCGTGTCCGTCGATCGTGCCGCATACGCCGCGACCGGGCAGGGCCTGCAGTCCGCTGGCGGCCGGCAGCCCGCTGCCGGCGGCATCGAGCAGCGCGCGCGCCAGCGGATGCTCGGAGCCGCTCGACAGCGCCGCGGCGATCTGCAGTGCCGCGGCCGCTTGCGGGCCCTCGTGCGCGAGCAGCCGCGGCCGGCCTTCGGTCAGCGTGCCGGTCTTGTCGAAGGCAACCAGCCTCACGGCCTGCGCGCGTTCGAGGGCCGCGGCATCGCGGATCAGGATGCCGCGCCGGGCCGCGACGCCGGTGCCGACCAGGATCGCCGCCGGCGTCGCCAGCCCGAGCGCGCACGGGCAGGCGATGACCAGCACCGCGACGGCATTGACCAGCGCCGTCTCAAGCTCGGCCCCGGCCAGCAGCCAGCCGGCGACGGTCAGCACCGCGAGGCCGACGACGGCCGGCACGAACACGGCGGCCACGCGATCGGCGAGCCGCTGCACCGGGGCCTTCGCCGCCTGCGCGCGTTCGACGAGGCGCACGATGCGCGCGAGCCTGGATTCGGCGCCGACGGCGCCGACCTCGATGCGCAGCAGGCCCTCGCCGTTCAGCGCGCCGCCGGTGACGGCATCGCCGGGGGCTTTCGCGACCGGGACCGATTCGCCGGTCAGCAGGCTCTCGTCGGCGTGGCTGCGGCCTTCGAGCACGCGGCCGTCGGCCGGAATGCGCGCGCCGGGGCGCACGAGGCAGACATCGCCGACCTGCAGCCGTGCGACCGGCACTTCGGTCTCGACGCCTTCGCGCAGCACGCAGGCGGTCTCGGGCCGCAGCGCCGCCAGTTCGCGCAGCGCCGCGCCGGTGCCGGCGCGCGCGCGGGCTTCGAGCACCTTGCCGAGCAGCACCAGCGCGACGATCACGGCGGCGGCCTCGAAGTACAGATGCGGCTCGCCGCGCGCCCAGAGCCACAGCGACAGGCCGTAGGCGGCCGTCGTGCCGAGCGCGATCAGCGTGTCCATCGTGCCGCTGCCGGCGCGCAGCGCATGCCAGGCGCCGCGATAGAAGCGCTGGCCGTAGCCGAACAGCACGATGCCGGCGAGCACGGCCTGCACCCAGGCCGGCAGCATCGCGTGCACGCCGAACGGCGTGAGCAGCATCGGTGCGACCAGCGGCGCGCTGAGCACCAGCGGCACGAGCGCCGGCAGCAGCTGCGGCGGCTGCGGCGGGGCGTGGGCCGCGGCATCCTCCCCGATCGGCCGTGCGCCGTAGCCGGCGGCGCTGACCGCAGCACCCAGGGCCTGCACATCGACGCCGGCCAGCGCCTGCACCTCGGCCTGTGCGGTCGCGAGGTTGACGCTGGCCGAGCGCACGCCGGGCACGCGGGCGAGCGCCCGTTCGACGCGCGTGACGCAGGCGGCACAGCTCAGGCCATCGAGTTCGAGCCGCAGCGTCTGCACCGGCACCTCGAAGCCGGCGCGCTCGACGGCTGCGACCAGGCCGGGCAGATCGAGGCTTTGGCCTTCGAGGCTGGCGCGGCCGGTGGCGAGGTTGACGCTCGCCTGCTGCACGCCGGGCACGGCCGTCAGCGCCCGCTCGACGCGGCGCACGCAGGCCGCACAGCTCATGCCGGCGACCGGCAGTTCCAGCGTTGCCGCCGCGGGGGAGGGCGTCGTGCTCATCGTGTGTCTCCTCGGCCGGAGGCCGGGCCGGATGACGGAGGCCGGCAGCCTCGACCCTGACATCGTGGCAGGGTCAAGAGGGTCGGCAGCGCGCAGGCCGGCACTTGACCCTGACAGCCTGTCAGGGTTCAGGCTTGCGTGTGCCCGGCGCAGGCCCGGGCAGACGACGATGCGAGGCAGGCAGCGATGAACGAGACGATCACCCTGAAGGTGCCCGACATGAACTGCGGCCATTGCGTGCGCGCAATCGAGACCGCCGTGCGCGCCCTCGATGCGCGCGCCGAGGTCCGCTGCGATCTCGATGCGAAGACGGTGCAGGTTGCCACGGGGCTTGCCGGGGCAGCCGTGCTCGAAGCGATCCGCGAGGCCGGCTACACGCCCTCGACCTGAAGGTCGTTGTCGAGGCAGACGCGGTTGCGGCCTTCGGCCTTGGCGCGGTACAGCGCCCGGTCGGCCGCCGCCAGCAGCTGCTCGATGCTCTGGTGGTGATCGGACAGCAGCGTGACGCCGGCGCTGACCGTGAAGCCGGTGTCGAGGCCATCGCCGAGCGGCACGCGCAGCCGCTGCACGTGCTCGCGGATGCGCTCGGCGGCCCCGAGGGCGGCCGGCAGACCGGTCTCGGGCAGCAGTGCTGCGAACTCCTCGCCGCCGAGCCGCCCGAGGCGGTCGGCGCGGCGCAGGCAGGCCGTGCCGGTTTCGGCGAAGGCCCGCAGGCACTGGTCACCGACCGGATGGCCGAAGCGGTCATTGATGGTCTTGAAGTCGTCGAGATCGAGCACGATCAGCGACAGCGGCCGACCGTAGCGGCGGGCGCGGGCGATCTCCTCGGCGGTGCGGTCGAGGAAGCTGCCGCGGTTCAGGATGCCGGTCAGGGAATCGGTGGTCGCGAGTCGCCGCAGTTCCAGTTCGAGCTGCTTGCGCTCGGTGATGTCCTGCACGTAGGCGATGTGGCCGAGATAGCGGCCTTCGCTGTTGTAGCTCGCATCGGCATGCACGGACAGCCACTGCGGCTGGTCACGGGCATCGCTTACCCGGTACTCGCCGGCGAACTCGCATTCGTTGACGATCGCGCGCTGCAGGTCCGAGTGCAGCTGCTCGGTGCCGGGCGCCGGCGTCACGTCGTCCCCGGCGGCGAGCGGCTGCAGGTTTGCGGCGAGGGCTTCCGAGAGCAGCGCGCGCAGCTCGTCGGACAACTTCAGCGTGCGCAGGCGCGCGTCATAGACCCAGTGTCCGCCGCGGCCGAGGCGCTGGGACTGGCGCAGCGCCAGCAGCGTGTCCGGCTCGACGCCGTCACCGGGTTTTCCGGCCGCTTGCCGCAGCCCGAGCAGCCGCCGACCGCTGTAGAGCCCGGCGGCCGCGATCAGCAGCGCGGCTGCCAGGCGCCAGTCCTGGTAAAGGGGCGGAGCCGGCAGGCTGACGTGCAGGCGCAGCGGCAGCGGCGTCAGCGCGACGATCCGGCTGTAGCCGGCAGCCGCCACGGCATCGGCCCGCAGGATTTCGAGCAGCGGGCTGCCGTCGGCATGCAGCAGTTCGATGCGCGCCTCGCCGGCGGGCGGCAGGGTCGCATAGGCATCGATGAAATCGCGCACCGGCACGGCGGCATACACGGCCCGCACGGCCGCGCCGCTGTCGGTGGCCGCGACGCCGTAGAGCAGCAGATCGGTGCCGGTGGCGGCGGTGACGGCCTCCAGGTGTGCGATCAGCGCCACGCCGGGGGCCGGCAGCGGCAGCGGCCGGGCAGGCAGGATCGTGCCGCTGTCGTCGTGCAGCGGCTGCAGACGGCCCTCTGCATCGAGCCGCAGCAGCCGGCAGCCGGCGCCGAGTTCGCGCCGGCAGCCGCTGGTCAGCAGCGGATAGGGCGATTGCGCGTTCGGGCGGGTGTCCTCGGGCTGCGTCGCCCAGGCTTGCGCGGCGCCGAGCAAGGTGCCGATGGCTTCGAAACGGCGGCCGGTTTCAGCGGCGACGGCGGTGCTGATGCGCTGCAGGCGGATGTCGGCGTGTTCGCCCTGCAGGGCACGCAGCTGCAGCACGGCGATGAGGACCAGGCCCCAGAGCAGCAGCAGCGACAGCAGGGTGCGCAGCAGGCGCCGGCGGGCATCGGCGCGCGGGCCGGGATTGCCAGAGGCCGGAGACTCCGACGAAGTCCGGAACATGAGCAGCCATCTCGTCAGCGGTGCCGGCATCAGCAAGATCCCTGTGCGTGCGGGGTGGTGATCCTTCGGAGGTCGGGCCGGCAAGGCATCCGGTGACGCAGGTTATCGATTTTGCACGGGTGGCGCACGGCCATGTGCAAGCATGCTTGCCATGGAGGCAAACGTTAAATTTTGTAAGGTTTATCACGTCTTGCCCGCACAGTCCATGCGTCGGGACAGACACGGGACATGGCACGGATCAGCGCAGCGGCGGGCGATTCCGGGCGCGGAGGGGGATGCGCCTCAGAGCGCGACGTGGCGCAGCCGCCGGGCGCGCTCGAGATCCTCGCGGTGGCGGTACAGCAGCGTGGTGTCGAGCGAGGCATGGCCGAGCTGGTCGCGCACCAGTTCCAGCGGCACGTCGGCGTTGGCGGTCAGGGTCGCGTAACTGTGCCGCAGCCAGTGCGGACTCGCCCGGGCCAGCAGCGCGGCATCGGCCGGGAATTCCGCCGCCAGCACCCGGCCTGCGTCGGCGAGCGCGGCCTTGACCAGCCGGTAGACGACGGCCTCGCTTACCCCGGCCGCTGCCCGCTCGCCGGCGCGTTTCCAGGGCACGAGCAGCGCACCCTGCTGCGCATCGAGCCCATGCGTGGCCTGCAGATGACTGCGCCAGCGCCCGAGCGCCTGGAGCGCGGCCTCGTTGAGCGCGACCTGCCGCAGCCGCCCGCCCTTGCCGCAGACGCTCAGGAACCACTGCGCAGGCCGGCCGTCGCCATCCTCGCGCTGCAGCAGGTCGCTCATGCGCGCGCGCGCGAGTTCGGCGCGGCGCAGGCCGGCGTTGACGAGGAAGCGCACCGTGAACAGCCGGCGTTCGGCCTCGTCGCGGCGGCGCGCGTCGCCGGCAGCGTCGGCGCGGCTGCCGAGCACCTGCAGGACCCGTTCGAGGGTCTCGCGCGACAGCACGCGCATCGGCGCGGTGGCATCCGTGCGGGCGCCGGCGCGCCGGCGCATGACCAGGAAGGGGTTGTAGTCGAGATAGCGGCAGCGCTGCAGATAGCCGTAGAAGCCGCCGAGGATCACCGCTGCCTGCCGGCGCGAGGCCGCCGTCAGCGGCCCTTCGAACGGCCGCCAGTCCGGGCTGCCGAGCCGGGCATGGCGCGGGCCGATCCACTCGGGCGGCGGTGCGGCCAGAAAGCCTTCCCAGGCCTGCACGTCGGCGCGCGTGATGCCGGCCAGGTCGCGCTGCCGCTGCAGCCGGCACCAGAGGTGGAAGCGCACGACTTCCTTGCGGTAGCTGCGCTGCGTGTGCGGCACATCGGCGAATTCGCCGAGAAAGCCGGCGATGGCTTCGGCATCGGTCGCGAACCCCGCCGTGCCGGCGGCCGGGCGCTGCAGCTCGCCGAGCGCGCGCTGCAGTTCGGCCGCGGACAGGGCGCTTGCCGGGTCGTTCATCGCCCGCGCGGCGTGCGCAGGCCGGTCGCCGGGGCCTCAGGCATTGCCGAGGTTGTCGCCGTCGTCGTCGTCACGCCCGGCGTCACGTCCGGCTTCGCCGGCGGCGAGCGGCTGCGCGTTGCCGCCACCGGCACCACCGCCGCCGCCGCGCTTGCGCCGGCGGTTGCCGGCGGCGGGCTGCGCATTGTTGCCGGCGCTGGCAGGGCCTGCGGGATTGCCGGCGGGCTTGGGCTTGCGCTTGCGCCCGGCCGGCGACGCGGCGCCACCGGCCTGCGGGTTCGGGTTGCCTGCACCGGCGCCGGCGAGGTTGCCGTTGGGGATCTTCGGCTTGTTGCGCTTGCGCGGCTCGCCGCCGCCCTTGCCGGCACCGGTGCCGGTGACGACCGGCATCAGGTTGCCCTGCGGCGAGCTGCCGCGCGGCCGGCCTTCGAGCTCGGCGATGCGCCCCTGCGCGACGGCGAGCTGTGCGGCGAGCAGGTCGAGCTTGCCTTCGATCTGCGCGTATTCGT
>JAFEGB010000003.1 GCA_018240295.1 Pseudomonadota bacterium | reverse complement strand
GTTCGTTCTACGCCTACGAGGGGCTGGACCTGCTGCTCGAAGCCCTGCCGCAGATCCGCGCGCAAGCCCCTGACGTGCAGCTGCTGCTGGTCGGCGGCGGGCCGCAGGATGGCGCCTTGCGCGCGCAGGCCGAGCGCCTGGGGCTCGCCGATGCCGTGCACTTCACCGGCCGCGTGCCGCACGCCGAGGTCAACGCCTGGTACGACCTGATCGACGTGCTCTGCTACCCGCGTCATCCGATGCGGCTGACCGAGCTGGTCACGCCGCTCAAGCCGCTCGAAGCCATGGCCCAAGGGCGGCTGTTCGTCGCCTCCGATGTCGGCGGCCACCGCGAGCTGATCCGCGACGGCGAGACCGGTGCGCTGTTCCGCGCCGGCAGCGCCGAAGCGCTGGCCGAGCGCGTGCTGAGGCTGCTCGCGGCCCCGGCCTCGTGGCCGAAGCTGCGCGCGGCCGGGCGCGAGTTCGTCGAGACCGAACGCAACTGGGCGGTCAGCGTCGGGCGCTACCGCGGCGTCTACGCGCGCGCACTCGGGACCGGTGCATGAACATCACGCAGCGCATGCAGATCGGCGCCTCGCTGATGCTGCTCGCGAAGTTCCTCGAACGCGGGCTCGGGCTGATCAGCACCGTGATCCTCGCGCGGCTGCTGCTGCCGGGCGACTTCGGCCTGGTGGCGATGGCCGCGCCGATCGTGATGTTCATCGAGCTGCTGCGCTCGTTCAGCTTCGACATGGCGCTGATCCAGAAGGCCGATGCCGAAGCCGCACATTTCGATACCGCCTGGACGCTGAACCTGCTCTGCACGACGCTGATCGCGCTGCTGATGGTGCTTGCCGCCGCACCGGCGGCGGACTTCTATCAGGAGCCGCGCTTTGCGCCGGTGATGGCCTGGCTCGCGCTCGGCACCTTCATCCAGGGCTTCGAGAACATCGGCACCGTCAACTTCCGCAAGGAACTCGACTTCGGCCAGGAATTCCGGCTGATGCTGTACAAGAAGCTCGCCAGCATCACGCTGACGGCGCTGCTGGCGTGGTGGCTGCGCAATTACTGGGCGCTGGTCTGGGGCACGCTGGCGAGCCGGGTGTTCGGCGTGCTGCTGTCCTACCACATGAGCCACTACCGGCCGTCGCTGCGCCTGAGCCACTGGCGCGACCTGATGCACTTCTCGAAGTGGATGGTCGTCAACAACCTGCTGTTCTTCCTGAACCTGCGCGGCGTCGATTTCGTCATCGCCCGCCTGTTCGGTGCCGCGGTGCTCGGCCAGTACCTGGTGGCGATCGAGATCAGCACGATCCTGTCGGTCGAGCTGGTGGCCGCCGCCAACCGTGCCTTCTTCCCGGGTTTCGTCAAGCTCTCCGGCGAGCCGAACACCGTCGTGCGCCACTGCACGACGGTGATGGCGGCGGCGGCGATGTGGCTGCTGCCGCTGGCGATGCTGCTGTACCTGCTCGGCGACCTGTTCGTGCATGCGATGTTCGGCGACAAGTGGCCGCTGACCGGCGAGCTGATCGGCGAGTTCGGGCTGTTCGGTGCGCTGACGGCGTTCACCGGCTCGCTGTCGTATGCGTACATGGCCGTCGGCCACCCGCGCTTCAGCTCGGTGGCCGCCGGCGTGCAGAGCCTGATCGTGCTGGGGCTGCTGGTGCTGAACGGCTACTGGGGGCGGCCGGAGTGGATCGGGCACTGCTTTGTGCTGACCGCCTGCCTCGTGCTGTTCGTGCATGCGGCGATGGTCAAGCACGTGTTCCCGGCCCTGCAGCTGCTGCGCTGGCTGCGCGGCGTCGCGCGCATGAGCCTCGCCGCCGCCGGTGCCGGTCTGGTCATCAGCAGCCTGAAGGCGCCGCTGCTCGGCAGCGGCCTGCCGGAGCCGGTCGTGCTGGTCGGGCTCGGCATCGGCGGCGTGGCGCTCTACGGCGCCGGCGTCTGGCTGCTCTGGCAGCTCGATCACTGCAAGGACGGCCCCGAGCGCAGCATCCTGACCCGGATTCCCCGCCTGCAGGCGTACATCGAACGCCGGCGCAGCCCTTATGACTGGATCGCGGAAGGTCGCATCTGAATGAAGCTCCTGCAGCAACGATTCGCGCAGCTCCGGCGCAAGTGGCATGAACTGCAGTTCCGGCGCGCCGCGGCCGGCGTGCGCGGCATCGGTCCGATCCGCCTCGCCGCCGAGGGGCCGATCGTGCTGTCGATGGTCCAGCAGCGCGATGTCGATGCCTACCTGCTCGCCCTCGGCACCTTCGTGCGCCGGCTGCCGGCGCGGCGCATCGTCGTCGTCGCCGATCCGAGCCTCGATGCGGCCGATCAGGCCGTGCTGCGCCGGCAGGTGCCGGACATCGAGATCGTTGCGCAGCACGATTTCCGCCCCGAGGGCCTGCCGAGCGGCGGCTGCTGGGAGCGGCTGGTCGCGATCACGCGCTACGTGAGCGAGGGCTACGTGATCCAGCTCGATGCCGACACGGTCGCGACCGGCCCGCTCGACGAGGTGGCCGCCTGCGTGCGCGACAATCGCGCGTTCACGCTCGGTACCGATGACCACTTCGTGCTGCAGCCGGCGAGCGAGGCGGCGGACTTCGCACGCTCGCGTGCCAGCCCGGACGCCCACATCCAGGTGCACGCCGAGGCTGCGCTCGACCGGCTGCCGGCGGAGGTGTTCCCGGCCTACATCCGCGGCTGCGCCGGCTTCGCCGGTTTCCCGGCCGGCTACGAGATGCTGCCGAAGCTGCTGCAGCTGTCGGCGGTCATGGAGCAGGCGATCGGGGCGCGCTGGCGGCAGTGGGGCTCGGAGCAGTTCGCGTCGAACGTGATGGTCGCCAACGCGCCGGCGAGCTGCGTGCTGCCGCACCCGAAGTACTGCGCGCCGCACCGGCGCCGGGCCGATTCGGTGTTCCTGCACTTCATCGGCTACGTGCGCTACATCGACGGCACCTACGCGCGGCTCGCACGCGGCTACCTGAAGACCGTCTGAGGCCCGCACGGCGGCATCACGGAGAGTTTCTGGGGAGAGTTTCTGGCATGAGTCTGGATCTTCGGCGCTTCGCGAAACGGCCCCTGTACCTGCGGGCCTTCGGGCCGCTGGCGGGGCTGCGCCTGTATGCCGCCATCGAACGCGCCGGGCTGCCGGTGAAGTCGGAAACCGTGCAGGCGCATGCGGTGCCGGGCTACGACGCGCCGGTGAGCCTGCGCCGGGCCCGCGCCGATCACGCGACCTTCTGGCAATGCCTGGTGCAGCGCCAGTACGACCTCGACCGCTTCCCGCAGACGGCGCGCCTGCAGCAGACCTACGAGGCCATGCTCGCGCGCGGCGAGCGGCCGCTGATCATCGACGGCGGCGCCAACATCGGGCTGGCGGCGCTGTGGCTGGCGCGGCGTTTCCCGCAGGCGCAGATCGTCTCGGTCGAACCGGACACCGGCAATCTGGCGCTGCTCAGACGCAACCTCGCCGGGCTTGGCGCGCGCGCGCAGGTGCTCGACGGCGGTCTCTGGCCGCGCAGCGGGCGGCTGCGCATCGTCAACCCCGAGTCCGGCTCCGCGGCCTTCCGCGTCGAGGAAACCACCGGCGACGGCCCCGGCACGCTGCGCGCGTACACGATCGACGAGATCTGCACGCTCGCCGGCTGCCGCGAGCCGCTGATCGTCAAGCTCGACATCGAGGGGGCGCAGCAATACCTGTTCGCGAGTGCGACCGAATGGGTCGGGCGTGCGCACCTGATCACGCTCGAACTCGACGACTGGCTGTTCCCGTGGCGCGGCAGCAGCCGGCCGTTCTTCCGGGTGCTCGGCGAGCATCCGTTCGACTACCTGCTCGGCGGCGAGAGCGTGTTCTGCTTCCGCGATGCCGGGGCCGCGGTGTGAACGCCGATGCGTGACATCGCCATCCTGCTGATCGTCACCTACGGCCTGATCCGCACGGTGCGCGAGCCGGTGATCGGCATCCTGCTGTGGTGCTGGATCGGCTACATGAATCCGCACCGCCTGAGCTACGGCTTCGCGTACTCGATGCCGTGGGCGTTCATGACCGCGGCGGTGCTGATCCCGAGCCTGCTGTTCTCGAAGGAGCCGAAGAAGCTGCCCGGGCACTGGCTGGTGTCGGTGTGGCTGGCGTTCGTGGTCTGGATGTGCATCACGACGGTGTTCGCGCAGGACTTCAGCACCTCCGCCGAGCAGCTCGACAAGGTGCTGAAGATCCAGCTCGTCAACGCCTTCATGATGATGATCATGGGCACGCGCGAGCGGCTGAACATGCTGCTGTGGGTGATCGTGATCTCGATCGGCTTCTTCGGCCTCAAGGGCGGCATCTTCACGATCCTCGGCGGCGGCGGCTCCAAGGTCTGGGGGCCGCCGGGCTCGTTCATCGCCGACAACAACGAGATCGGTCTGGCGATGCTGACGACGATGCCGCTGATGTATTACCTGCGCCAGCAGACCGCCAGCAAGTGGGTCCGCCACGCTCTGGCGCTGACCATGCTGATGACGGCGTTCGCGGTGATCGGCACCAGTTCGCGCGGCAGCATGATCGCCGGCCTGACCGCCGCAGCCTTCCTGTGGCTGCGCAGCCCGCACAAGATCGGGCTCGGCCTCGGCCTGCTCGTGCTGCTGCCGGTGCTGTACCTGTTCGCACCGTCTTCGTGGCACGAGCGCATGGGCACGATCGAGACCTATGACCAGGACGCCTCGGCGATGGGGCGCATCAACGCCTGGGGCATGGCCTTCCGGCTGGCCAGCAACCGCCTGACCGGTGGCGGCTTCGTGCCGTGGACGCCGGAGAACTTCGCAAAATACGCGGATGTGCCGAGTGACGTGCATGCGGCCCACAGCATCTACTTCGGTGTGCTCGGCGACCACGGCTGGCCGGGTCTGATCCTGTTCGTGGCCATTGCGGTCGGCTCGCTGGTCAGCGTGTCGAGGGCGCTGAAGATCTGCCGCGCCGCCCCGGAGCTGACCTGGCTCTCGCAGATGCTGGCGATGGTGCAGGTCAGCCTGATCGTGTTCCTGGTCGGCGGCAGCTTCTACAGCCTCGCCTACTTCGACCTGTACTGGAATCTGGTGACCATCGTCATGCTCGGTCACGTCATGGCGCGGCGCTACGAGGCTGAACATCCGGAGCTGTTCGTGCGCAAGACCCTGACCGGCCGGCCGGCGCCCCCGGCGCGCGAGGAGCGGCTGGCGAGGCCGGGGAATCCGCGATGAGCCCGGTCACGCTGCTGCGGGACGCGCCGCTGCGCACGCTGCTCGGTGCCTGCCTGCCCGGCGGCGGGCGGGCGCGGCTGAGCATCCTGATCTATCACCGCGTGCTCGCCACCCATGACCCGCTGCAGCCCGACATCCCCGATGCCGCGCTGTTTCGCCGGCACATGCACCTGCTGGCCCGCCAGTTCCGGCCGCTGCCGCTGCTCGAAGCCGTGCGCCGCCTGCGCGAGGGCAGCCTGCCGGCGCGGGCCGTGTGCGTGACCTTCGACGACGGCTACGCCGACAACGCCGCGATCGCGCTGCCGCTTCTGCAGCAGAGCGGCGTGCCGGCGACCTTCTTCGTGTCGACCGGCTTCCTCGAAGGCGGGCGCATGTTCAACGACACGGTGTTCGAGGTCGTGCGCCGGCTGCCGGAAGGCACGCTGTCGCCCGATGAGGTGCCGGGGCTCGACGCGCCGCTCGCGATCGGCGCCGGTGCGGCGTCCCGGATCGCGGCTGCGCACGCACTGATCGGCGCCGTCAAGTATCTGGAGCCGGCCGCGCGTCAGGCGGTGGTCGGGCGGCTGGCCGCGCGCGTGCGCGACCTGCCCGACGACCTGATGATGACGCACGCGCAGCTGCGCGCGCTGCACGCTGCCGGCATGGAGATCGGCGGCCACACGGTCAGCCATCCGATCCTGACGCGCACGCCGGCCGCGGTGGCGCGCGCCGAGATCGCCGGGGGCCGCGCCGGACTCGAAGTCCTCATCGATGCCCCGGTCAGGAGCTTCGCGTATCCGAACGGCAAGCCCGGCGCCGACTACGGCCCCGAGCACGTGGCGATGGTGCGCGAACTCGGCTTCGACTGCGCCGTGGTCACCAGCCACGGCGTCTCGGTTGCCGCCACCGATCCCTATCAGCTCGCGCGCTTCACGCCCTGGGACCGCTCCGAGTCCCGCTTCCAGCTGCGCATGCTGCGCAACAGCCGCCGGCTGCATCTGGCGGCCTGAAGCCGCAATCCCCGCGCGGCCCGGCCTGCACCGGGCGCGCGCGGGATGCCGCGCTCAGACGTGGGTGTCCAGCCACAGCTCCAGCATCATCAGCACCCACACCAGCTCGCCGTAATAGGCGGCGTGGCCGCTGCCGTGCAGGCCGAGCGCCTCGTCGATGAAGCCCGGGCGCAGCCAGCCGCGGCGCGCGAGCTTCTGCAGGCTGTCGCCGGCGAGCGCGCGCAGGCCGGCGTGGCTGCGCATCCAGATGCCGAACGGCAGCCCGAAGCCGTGCTTGGACTTGTTCAGGATCTCCTCGGGCAGGAAGCCGCGCATCGCCTGCTTGTAGAAGTCGCGCAGCCGCGAGCCCGGCAGCTTCAGCGCCGACGGCACCCGGCACGAGAACTCGATCAGCCGGTCATCGAGCAGCGGATAGACCACGTCGACGCCGGCGAGCGCGCAGGTGCGCTCGACCTTGCGCAGGTCGTTGTCGGCGAGCGTGCGCTGCCAGTCGAGATACATCATCCGGTTCAGGGCGCTGGCCTCGCCGGCCTGCGTCCAGAGTCTGCGCAGCCAGCCGAGCGGCCAGCCGGTGTCGACGGCCTGCAGGAAGTCCGGCTCGAACATCGTCGCCGCCGGGATGCGGTGCAGGAAGTTGTAGGTTTCCAGCCGCTCGGGCAGCGGCGTTTCGGCCTGGCGCACGTAGCTGGCGGCCTTGCCGAGGGCGCCGATCGCCGGCAGCGCCTTCAGGCCGGCCCCGAGCGGCTCGCGCAGCGCCGGCGGCAGCCGCAGCCAGTGCTCGAACACCTTCTGCTTCAGATAGCGCTCGTTGCCGGCGAAGAGCTCATCGCCGCCATCGCCGGCGAGCAGCCGCTCGACGCCGGCCTCGCGGGCGAGCCGCGCGCAGTAATAGGCCGGGATCGCCGAGGAGTTGCCGAAGGGTTCGTCGTAGTGCGCCGAGATGTCCTGCACGGCGGCGAGCACGTCGTCGGCGCTGACGTAGTACACGTGCTGGCGTGTGCCGAAGCGTCCGGCGGCGATGCGCGCGAAGCCGGTCTCGTCGTAGCCCGGCACGTCGAAGCCGATCGAGAAGGTGTCGGCATCGGCGGGCTTGAGCCTGGCGAGCACGCCGGCGACGGTCGAGGAATCGAGTCCGCCGGACAGGAAGGCCCCGCAGCGGTGCCCGGCGGCGAGATCGGCGACGGCGTTGTCGATCAGCGCGCGCATCTCCCGGCCGAGGCGGCCGGCGTCGGCGCCGGTCTCCTCGCGAAACTGCGGCTGCCACCAGCAGGCGATGTCGCAGTCCGCCCCGCGCCACTCCAGCCGGTGCGCCCCCGGCAGCTTGTCGATGCCGGCGTGGATCGTCAGCGGGCTCGGCACCATGTGGAAGTACAGGTACGCATGCACGGCCTGCGGCCGGATCGAGGCATCGACGCCCGGCAGTCGGGCCAGCGCCTCGGCGCTCGATGCAAACGCCAGCCCGCCGGCGCAATGCGCGTGATAGAGCGGCTGGCGGCCGATGCGGTCGGTGGCGGCGAACACGCAGCCGCCCGGCGCATCGACGATGACCAGCGAGAAATCACCGGCGAGCCGTTCGGGCAGCCCGTTGCCGAAGCGTTGCCAGCCGGCGAGTGCCGCGGCTGCGTCGCCGTGGCGGCGGGCCACGGAGGCCAGAGCGCCGTCACGCCACTGCGGATGTCCCACGAGCAGCGCGCAGCGTCCGGCCTCATCGTGTGCCAGGGCGCCGGGATGCTCGGCGCAGAGCACCGTGCCGGGCGCGCTCCGCGTGGTTCCGGGCGCGACGACGCTGCCTGCGGGCGGAAGGAGGGCGGCTTGCACCGCATCGGGGACGGGGCGGTCCAGGCTGTGCCAGCCACGGAATGCATGCATGGGGATCGGCGGATTCGTCGGGGGCAGGGAGATTTCCGGTGACCGGCGTCAGCGCGCAGCGCTCACGGCCACTGGCCGACCGAGCCGAGCTTGTTGCGCAGGCCCGGACTCGGATAGCCCATGTCGTAGGCCTTGTGTGCGTTGTCCTTGGCTTCGGCGTACTGCTTCAGCTCGAAGTGCGCGAGGCCGATGTTGTAATAGAGTTCGGCGCTCTTGAGGCCGAGATCGGTGGCCTGCCCGTAGGCATCGAGCGCCTGCTGGTACTTGCCGTTCCAGTGCAGGTAGACGCCGAGCAGCTGGCGCACGATCGGATCGCGCGGCACGAAGCGCATCGCACGCTCGAAGTAGCACTCCGGTGTCCCCGGCCACGCGCTGCTGTCGCCGACCACGCGCGGCGGTTTCGGCAGGTTGCCGTTGAGCTTGCGGTGCAGGCGGATCAGCAGGAACAGCGCGCGCGGGTTGTTCGGGATCGCGCGCAGCGTGTAGTCGATGCTGCCCATCGTCTCGAAGTCGGGACGGCTCAGGGATTCGAAAGTACGCAGATGTGCGCCTTCGACGAGATCGATGATGGTGCCTTTGGAGCCGCCGTAACCGCTCTGGCGTATCAGCGGGTCATTGTAATTATACGGCCCGAAAGCATTTTCCAGGCTGCCGCAGTTCTGCTGCGCGAACCCGGCCAGCGGCCCGGCCAGCAGCAGCATGCCCAGCAGCAGGGCCGGCAGCTCAGCGCTCGGTTTCGGCATGTTCCAGTGTCTCCCGGGGCGAGGCCGTGCCGTGGCGGGCATCGCGCAGCCAGTGCACGAGCCGGCGCAGCTGCGGCCAGCGGATGTAGCCGCGGTGGTAGATCGTGCGCAGGTCATCGGTCAGGCGCCGGTGCCAGTCCATCGCCCGTCCGTAGAACTCGATCGTGCGCAGGCCCGGATCGGCGAACAGCTCGGCCAGATAGGCCTGACGCATCAGCATCGCCGGAGAGCTGCCCTGGATGGATTCGTCGTAAGTCGTCTTCAGCACGATCAGCGTGCCGTCGTGCTCGATGCAGAGATCGGTCGTGACCAGGCGGTCGTCGTAGAAATAACGGTAGATGCGGCCCTGACCACGACGGCAGAAGCGTCCGAGCACCTCGCGGTAGAAGTGCCCCTGGGCGTTGTCCGGCGACACCGCCGTGCCACCCTCGGACTTCCAGCCGGCGCTTTCCAGCCGGCCATAATCGGCGATCGCAGCGGCGACACCGGCCGGATCGCGGACGCATTCGAGGCGCAGGCACACGCCCTCGCGCTCGAAGCGGTTGCGCTGCTTGTTGAGGTTCTGGCGCAGGTTCTTGCTGCGCCCGGCCCACCAGCTCTCGAAAGGCGCATCGATCGTGATGCGGGCGGTCTCGATGTAGTCGAGCTCGTGGTAGCCCGCCTGCGGTCCGGGCCGCGGATCGAACTGCGGGTCGAGCTGCAGCAGGTCGAGGCTCATCAGCAGGGCGGGCAGCGCGGTGATCAGTTCGCCGATCAGCGTGCCGGCATCGAGGCCGGGCTGGCATACGAGCGGCGTGATCGGCATCTGCATCGGCACGAAGCTGCGCCAGCGGCCGAGCCCCTGGCGTTCGAGCAGCAGCAGGGCCTGGGGCGCCGAGGCCTCGCCGCGGATCGCGAGCACCGGCGTGCCGTGTCCGGGCAGCGCCAGCAGCGGTTCGACGAAGTCGGGATCCAGCAGCGGGCTGCGGCGGCCCGCCTCGTTCAGCGCCGCCCAGGCAGCACGCTGGCGTGCGAACCCGGTGGCGGCGGGCAGGAAGGTCCAGCTCATGCGGGTACTCCGGTGCCGGCGGCGGCGACCGCCGCGCGCACCTGTGCGGCAATCCAGTCGATTTCGTGGCTGCGCAGCGCCTGGTGGCAGGGCAGCTGCAGCAGCGCGCTCCGGTAGCGGTTGGCGACCGGGCAGGCGGTGAGTGCGGCCTCCGGCATGTCCTCCCAGCGCAGCACCGGCACCCGGGCCTGCTTCAGCGCCGGAAACACCTGCGCCGGAGCATCGACCAGCAGCGGCAGCACGTAGGGCACGGTCTCGTCCGGCAGCTCCGGGCACAGCGGCCGGCAGCCGGGCAGGCCGCTGAGCGCCGCGGCAAGGCGCCGGTAGTTGGCGCGACGCGCCTGCGCGATCCGGGCCGAGGTCCGGCGCCCGCGCTGCATGCCGAGGCGCGCGGCCCGGCTCATGCCGGTCTCCAGCCATTCGAGTGCGAGTTCGGCCCCGCCGCCCGACGAGGAAGGGCCGATGACCGGCGCCGCGGCGCCGTCGGTGCGACCGCGCCGGCGCTTGAGCGCCGTCCACAGCGTGTTCTTCAGCCACAGCAGGCTGCCGAGCAGCGACAGCCGGCCGTACAGCGTCGCGCGCTCCAGCGGATCGAGCACGGCCTTGATCTGGAAGGCGGCATCGCCGGTGCGCGGACGCACGGCTTCGAGGGAATGGCGGGCCGAGATCAGGCAGCCGCCGTCGAAGACCGGGAAGAACTTCACCGGGCTTGCGATCGCGTAGTCGCCGAAGCTGCCGAGCGGCCGTCCCTGCCACTGGCCGAAGAACGCGTGTGCGCAGTCCTCGATCAGCGCTGCACCGTGCGCATCGCAGAGCGCGCGCACGCGGCCGATGTCCTGCGCGAAGCCGAAGAAATGCGTGGCGATCACGGCCTTCGCGCCGGCGGCGAGGTGTGCGGCCATGTCCTCGAAATCGATCGAGGTGTCCGGGTGCAGGCGGTAGAACACCGGCTCGGCACCGAGCCACTGGATCGGATACAGCATCGAGATGCAGTGATAGGCCGGCAGCAGCACGCGATCACCGGGGCCGATGCCGAGCAGGCGCAGCGCGTGGCATTCGCCGAGCCGGCCGGCGGTCAGCAGCCGCACGTCGCCGGCATCGAGCACGGACGGCACCGGGTGCGTCTCGAGCGGCGGCCGGGCATCGAGGTTCAGGATCGGCGCGACGGGCACGACGGGCAGATGCGTATGGGGCATGAGCGGGCTGGGCGGGTCCGTGCGCGGAGGTGTCGGGGCAGGGGCGCGCGCACGATAGCACAGCCGCCGCGCCTCTCCGGCGGGGCGGCGGTATCCGGGCGGTGACAGCCGGTTACAACGGCGCAGCGCGGCACCCGGGGATCAGGTGCCGCTCGGCGGGGGCTCAGGCGTCCTCGGCACGCGGCCGGTACTGGGCGATGAGTTCCTTCTGCACGGCCGGCGGCACGGCCTCGTAGCGCGCCAGCTCCAGCGTGTAGCCGCCGCTGCCGCCGGTCATCGCCTTCAGCCGCGCCGGATAGTCGTCGAGTTCGGCGAGCGGTGCCTGCGCGACCACGGCCACGCGCCCGGCGTTGAGCGTGCGCGTGCCGAGGATGCGTCCGCGCCGGCCGGAGAGATCGCCGGTGACGCTGCCCATCGCGTCCTGCGGAATCTGCACGTCGAGATCGACGATCGGTTCGAGCACGACCGGACGCGCCTCGCGTATCGCCGCGAGGAAGGCCTCGCGCCCGGCGGTCGCGAACGCGACCTCCTTGGAATCGACCGGATGATGCTTGCCGTCGGTGACGACGACGCGCACGTCGACGACCGGATAGCCGGCGATCGCGCCGCTCGCGCAGGCCTCGCGCACGCCCTTCTCGACCGCCGGGATGAACTGGCCGGGGATGGCGCCGCCGACGACTTCGGAGGCGAACTCGAAGCCGGCGCCGCGTTCGAGCGGCTCGACGCGCAGGTGGACCTCGCCGAACTGGCCGGCGCCGCCGGTCTGCTTCTTGTGGCGGTAATGGCCCTCGGCGCGCGCCTGCAGCGTCTCGCGGTAGGCGATGCGCGGCGGGCGGGTGTCGACCTCCAGCCGGTAGCGCTCGCGCATCTTGTCGAGCGTCGAGCGCAGGTGCTGGTCGGAGAGCCCGCGCAGCACGGTCTCGCGGGTCGCGGCGTTGGCTTCGAGCGTCAGGCAGGGGTCTTCTTCGAGCAGCCGGTGCAGCACGTCGGCGAGGCGGTTCTCGTCGTTGTGCGTGCGCGCGGCGAGCGCGATGCCGGCGACCGGCATCGGGAAGCGCGACGGCGCGAGGTGCAGGTAATCCTCGTCATGCGAGTCGTGCAGGATGGCGTCGCGGTGGATGTCGTCGATCTTGGCGACGGCGCGGATGTCGCCGGGGATGCCGTTCGGGACTTCCGGGTGATCGCGTCCGAACAGCGTGAACAGGTGCCCGACCTTGAAGGGCTTGCGGCCGTCGCCGATGTAGAGCTGGCTGTCCTTCGTGACCGTGCCCTGATGGATGCGGAACAGCGCGAGCTTGCCGACGAAGGGGTCGATCAGCACCTTGAACACGTGCGCGACGACGTGCTTCGCCGGATCGGGCTCGACCGCGTACGGCACGGCCGGCTCGTCGCCGCGCTGCAGCAGGCAGGCCGGCGGATTGCCTTCGCCCGGGTTCGGCGCGAGCCGGGTCAGGATGTCGAGCAGCTCCGGGATGCCGGCACCGGTGCGCGCCGACACGAAGCAGACCGGGATCAGGTGGCCTTCGCGCAGCGCCTGTTCGAAGGGCGCGTGCAGCTGCGCCGGGTCGAGTTCCTCGCCCTGTTCGAGGTAGGTCGCCATCAGGGCTTCATCGACCTCGACCACCTGGTCGATCAGCGCCTGGTGCGCGGCGGCGACCGACGGGAAATCGGCCTCGCCGGCCGGGTTGAAGAAGCAGTCGACGACCGCACCGGCGCCTTGCGCCGGCAGGTTCAGCGGCAGGCACTCGCGGCCGAAGGTTTCCTGCAGCTGCGCGAGCAGTCCCGGCAGGTCGACGCCGTCGGCGTCGATCTTGTTGACGACGATCAGCCGGCAGAGGCCGCGCTCGGCGGCGCGCGCCATCATGCGCTGCGTGACCGGCTCGATGCCGGCCTGGGCGTTGACGACGATCGCCGCGGTCTCGACCGCCGGCAGCACGGCGATCGCCTGCCCGAGGAAGTCCGGCGCACCGGGCGTGTCGAGCAGGTTGACGTGGCAGCCGTCGCGATCGAAGGACACCAGCGCCGCGTCGAGCGAGCGGCCCTGGGCCTTTTCCAGCGGATCGGAATCGCAGACCGTCGTGCCCTTCTCGACGCTGCCGGCGACGGCGATGCGCCCGGCCGCCACGAGCAGCGCTTCGGCGAGCGAGGTCTTGCCGGCGCCGGACTGGCCGAGCAGGGCGAGGTTGCGGATGTCGCGGGTCGTGTAAGCCATAGTTCTTGTCTCCGCCTCGGGTCGTGATCGCAGCAATGCCATTCGGTCCAGCTTAGGCAGCGCCGCCCCCCGATTCGATGCCGTGTGTCAATGCACCACTGCGCCCAGCGCCCGGCGGTAGGTCTCGAACGCGGCACTGCCGAAGCAGCAGAACACGATGCGCTGCGGCTGCGCATGGGCTTCGGCGTGCGCGCGGGCACTGGCGACGGCGATCGCGGTGGCCTGATCGAGCGGATAGCCGTAGATGCCGCAGCTGATCGCCGGAAACGCGATCGAGGCCGCACCGATCCCGACGGCGAGGCGCAGGCTCTCGCGGTAGCAGCTCGCGAGCAGCGCCGCCTCGTTCTCCGTGCCGCCGCGCCACACCGGCCCGACCGTGTGGATCACCCAGTGCGCCGGCAGCCGGTAGCCGGCGCTCACGCGCGCCTCGCCGGTCGGGCAGCCGCCGAGCATGCGGCACTCCTCGTAGAGTTGCGGCCCGGCGGCGCGGTGGATCGCGCCATCGACGCCGCCGCCGCCGAGCAGCGAGGCATTCGCAGCGTTGACGATGGCGTCGACCGCGAGCTTCGTGATGTCGGCCTCGATGACTTCGAATCGCGTGTTCATGACGACCTCCCGCTGAGCTGAGCTGCGCGACCGGGGCCGGTGCGCAGACGGCGAGCGTAGGCCGCCCGCCGCCGGTCTGCCGGTATCGTCGGCGCGCCGCTGCCCGCATAATCCGCGCCCTTCGCGGCTCCCGCGCCGCGCCTCGCCCGTTTTCCGGAGAGATTCCGATGCTCGACCCCAGGCTGCTCCGTTCCGAACTCGACGACACCGCCCGCCGTCTGGCGCGGCGCGGCTACGTGCTCGACACCGGTCGCATCCGCGGCCTCGAAGAACAGCGCAAGGCCACGCAGGTGCGCGCGCAGGAGCTGCAGGCCGTGCGCAACAGCCGCTCGAAGGCGATCGGCAAGGCACGCGGGGCCGGTGAGGACATCGCCCCGCTGCTCGCCGAGGTTGCGAGCCTCGGCGACGAGCTGAAGGCCGCCGAGACGGCGCTCGCCGCGCTGCAGGCCGAGCTCGACGAGATCTACTCCGGCATCCCGAACCTGCCCGATGACTCGGTGCCGGACGGGCGCGACGAGCAGGACAACGTCGAGCTGCGCCGCTGGGGCACGCCGCGGCAGTTCGACTGGACGCCGCTCGATCACGCCGATCTGCTGCCGGGCTTTCTCGATTTCGAGTCGGCCGCCAAGCTCACCGGCGCGCGCTTCAGCGTGCTGCACGGGCCGCTCGCGCGCCTGCACCGGGCGCTGATCCAGTTCATGCTCGACCTGCACACCGTCGAGCACGGCTACAGCGAGGTCTACGTCCCGTATCTGGTCAACGCCGACACGCTGCGCGGCACCGGCCAGCTGCCGAAGTTCGAGGCGGATCTCTTCAGACTGAGTGGCGAGTTCCCGTACTACCTGATCCCGACCGCCGAGGTGCCGGTCACCAACCTCGCGCGCGGCGAGATCCTCGAAGCCGCGACGCTGCCGCGCCAGTACGCCGCGCACACGCCGTGCTTCCGCTCCGAGGCCGGTTCCTACGGCAAGGACGTGCGCGGCCTGATCCGCCAGCACCAGTTCGAGAAGGTCGAACTCGTGCATCTGGTGCGCCCCGACGACAGCTTCGCCGCGCTCGAACGCCTGACCGCGCACGCCGAGACCGTGCTGCAGCGTCTGGAGCTGCCGTATCGCGTCATCGTGCTGTGCACCGGCGACATGGGCTTCGGCGCCGTGCGCACGCACGACATCGAGGTCTGGCTGCCGGGGCAGGGCAAGTACCGCGAGATTTCCTCGTGCTCGAACATGGGCGACTTCCAGGCCCGGCGCATGCAGGCACGCTGGCGCAACCCCGCCACCGGCAAGCCCGAGCTGCTGCACACGCTGAACGGCTCCGGCCTCGCGGTCGGACGCACGCTGGTGGCGATCCTCGAGAACTACCAGCAGGCCGACGGCTCGGTGACGATGCCGGCGGCACTGAAGCCCTATCTCGGCGGCCTGGAGTCGATCCGGCCGAAGCGCTGAAGCCGAAACGGCGGGCTGCATCCGCGCCGCTCGCCGGGGCGGATGCGGCCCTCTCGTCGTTCCCGGCGGACCCCGGCGGCCGCCGGCGAACCGCAGACCCGGGCGCAGCGGTGCCGGCCGCTGCGGTCGCGATGCTCCGCTGCCGCACCGCTGCAACACGCCCCGCACCCGCAGGCCCTGATCTGACAGGATTTTCCGCAAGTCGGCCCCGGCGCACCTAGATTGCGCTTACCGCGCTGCCCGGCGCGGGCCACCGCGGAGTGATCGTCATGATTTCGATGAAGCAGCCTTCGCTCGTGCTGCATTCGCACAACGTGCCCGGTTACAAGTACCAGATGTGGGCGACCTGGACGGTGCCGAAGAGCCTGCCGGCGAGTTCGCTGGTCGACTGGATCGTCTCGGCCGTCGACCGCTCGCCGGAGATGGCGCTGAAGAACATCATCATCAACACGCACGGCTCGCCCGGCTACCTGCACATCGGCAGCGGCGTCGGCGTGAAGGATCTCAACGAATTCAAGCGCCTGCGCGGCAAGTCGATCGGCTACATCTGGGTGATCGCCTGCGAGGTCAGCAAGGGCGTCGATCTCGGCAACGTCTGCCCGGTGGACGAGTACAACGGCCCGTACTTCTGCACCGAGCTCGCCAAGGCCAGCGGCACCTTCGTCGTCGCCTCCGAGGAACTGCAGTCGGTCGATCCCGGCTTCACGGTGTTCTCGGTGTTCGTGCCCTCGGGCTACGTCGATGACTACGAGGGGGCGGTCTATCGCTACAGCCCGGCCGGCGGGCGCACGCGCATCTCGGCCAATGGCTCCGATGCGTATGACTGATTCCCCTGTCTGATTTCCTCCGCCGGCCGGCGGCAGCCCTCATCCCGACCCCGCGGGGATGAGCGGCGGCACGACGGCCGGGGCCGCCGTCCGTTGCCGTCAGCTGCCGAAGCGGATGCCCTGCGCCAGCGGCAGTTCGCGCGATTCATTGAGGGTGTTGGTCGCGCGGCGCATGTAGGACTTCCAGGCATCGGAGCCGGATTCGCGCCCGCCGCCGGTTTCCTTGTCGCCGCCGAAGGCACCGCCGATCTCGGCGCCCGAGGTGCCGAGGTTGACGTTGGCGATGCCGCAGTCCGAGCCGGTCGCCCCGAGGAACTGCCCGGCCTCGCGCAGATCGTTCGTGAAGATCGCCGAGGACAGCCCCTGCGGCACGTCGTTGTTGAGCGCGATCGCCTCGTCGAGCGTGCGGTAGCGCAGCACGTACAGGATCGGCGCGAAGGTCTCGCGGCGCACGGCTGCGCTCTGCGCCGGCATCGTCAGCAGCGCCGGCGTCACGTAGAAGGCTTCGGGCATGCGCACCTTCAGCACGCGCTCGCCGCCGCAGACCAGCCGGCCGCCTTCGGCGACGGCCGCGGCGAGGGCGCTCTGCATGGCCGTGAACGCGGCTTCGTCGATCAGCGGCCCGACCAGCGTGCCGGCCTGACGCGGATCGCCGACGCGGGCGCTGACGAAGGCCGCCTGCAGGCGTTCGAGCAGCGCATCGTGGATCGACGTGTGCACGATCAGCCGGCGCGTGCTGGTGCAGCGCTGGCCGGCGGTGCCGATGGCGCCGAAGACGATGCCGCGCAGCGCCAGTTCGAGATCGGCCGAGGGCGCGACGATCACGGCGTTGTTGCCGCCGAGTTCGAGCAGCGTGCGCCCGAAGCGTGCCGCGACGCGCGGGCCGAGTACCCGGCCCATCGCCGTCGAGCCGGTCGCCGACACCAGCGCGACGCGCGCATCGTCGGCGAGCTGCTCACCGGCCGCGCGCGCGCCGATCAGCAGCTCCGAGAGGCCCTCGGGCGCCTCGCCCCAGCGCAGCAGCGCGCGCCGGAACAGCGCCTGGCAGGCGAGTGCGCTCAGCGGCGTCTTCTCGGACGGCTTCCAGACCACCGGATTGCCGCAGACCAGCGCCAGCGCGAAGTTCCAGGCCCAGACCGCGACCGGGAAGTTGAAGGCGCTGATGACGCCGGTGACGCCGAGCGGATGCCAGGTTTCCATCATCCGGTGACCGGGACGCTCGGAGGCGATGGTCAGGCCGTGCAGCTGCCGCGACAGGCCGACGGCGAAGTCGCAGATGTCGATCATCTCCTGCACTTCGCCCTCGCCCTCGGCGGCGATCTTGCCGGTTTCGAGCGTCACCAGCGCGCCGAGCGCGGCCTTGTTGGCGCGCAGCTCCTCGCCGAGCAGCCGCACCAGCTCGCCGCGCCGCGGCGCCGGCACCGTGCGCCATCTGTGAAAGGCCAGATGCGCGCGGGCGATCGCCGCGTCGATGTCGGCGGGCGTGTGGCTGCGCACGCGCGCGAGCACGGTGCCGTCGATCGGCGAACGGGCGATCAGGTCACCGTCGCGCAGCGCATCGGGGCTGAGGCCGAGGGAGCGGAGCAGGGGGTCGGACATGGGCAAGGACTCGATGCGGAAAGGGGAGAACGCTCAGCGCGTGGCCGCGCGCAGCGCCGTCAGCGTCTGGCGCGTGCTGATCTGTTCGGGATCGACGATGAGGTGCAGCAGGGCCGCGCGATCGCAGTCGAGCGCGCGTTCGAGGGCCGGCGCGAAGGCGCCGGTGCATTCGATGCGCTCGCCGAAGGCGCCGCAGGCGCGGGCGAGGGCAGCGAAGTCGGGGTTGCAGAGCGCCGTGGCGATGCGCCGGTCCGGGAAGTGGCGTTCCTGGTGCATGCGGATGGTGCCGTACTGGCCGTTGTCGATGACGAGGATGAGCGGCTTCAAACCGGCCTGCACCGCGCTCGCCAGTTCCTGGCCGTTCATCTGGAAGCAGCCGTCGCCGGCGAAGGCGACGGCGATGCGCGTCGGATGCACGGCCGCCGCCGCGATCGCGGCCGGCACGCCGTAGCCCATCGCGCCGCTGGTCGGGGCGAGCTGCGACGGATAGTGCGAGAAGCAGTGGAAGCGCTGCGGCCAGCCGGTGTAGTTGCCGGCGCCGTTGCAGACGATGGCATCGGCCGGCAGCGCGGCATCGAGCACGCGCATGACCTCGCCGAGATCGAGCGCCCCGGCCATCGGGCCGGGCTGACGGTTGGCCTCGTGCTCGGCGCGCGCCGCGGCGGTCCACTCCGCCCAGCGGAGGGCGGCCGGGGCCGGGCGCGCGGCGAGCTGCACGGCGGCCTGCGCCGGGTGCGTCGCGAGCGCGAGCGCCGGGCGGTAGACGCGGTTCAGCTCCAGCGCATCGGGGTGGACGTGGATCAGCGTCTGGCGCGGCAGCGGCGCTTCGATCAGCGTGTAGCCGTTGGTCGTCATCTCGCCGAGGCGCGAGCCGAGCACCAGCAGCAGGTCGGCCTCGCGCACGCGCCGCGCCAGCGTCGGCGCGACCGAGGTGCCGAGCTCGCCGGCGTACTGCGCGCGGCGGTTGTCGAAGATGTCCTGCCGGCGGAAGCCGGCGGCGACCGGCAGCTGCCAGCCTTCGGCGAAGGCATGCAGCGCCGCGCGCCCGGCGGCGCTCCAGTTGCTGCCGCCGACGATCAGCATCGGCCGCTCGGCGGCGGCGAGCCGTTCGCAGAGCGCGGCCAGCTCGCTTTCGGCGAGCGGCGGCGCGGCGAGCGGCAGCGGCACGGCATCGGCGACACTCGCGGTTTCGGCGAGCACGTCCTCGGGCAGCGCGATCACCACCGGTCCGGGCCGGCCGCTGGTGGCGACGTGCCAGGCGCGGCCGAGGATTTCCGGGATGCGCGCGGCGCTGTCGAGTTCGGTCACCCACTTCGCGAGCGGCGCGTACATCTGCCGGTAGTCGACCTCCTGGAAGGCTTCGCGGCCGCGGAAGGCGCGACCGACCTGACCGATGAACAGCAGCATCGGCGTCGAATCCTGCTGCGCCGTGTGCACGCCGATCGCGGCATTGCAGGCACCGGGCCCGCGCGTGACGAAGCAGAGCCCGGGGCGGCCGGTCAGCTTGCCGGCGGCCTCGGCCATGAACGCGGCGCCGCCTTCGTTGCGGCAGGTGATCAGCCGGAAGTGGTCGCGGGCGTCGTACAGCGCATCGAGCACCGGCAGATAGCTCTCGCCGGGCACGCAGAAACCGAGATCGGCGCCGAGCGCGAGCAGCTGATCGACGAGGATGCGCGCACCGCTACGGGCAAGGGGAGTGGTCACGATCTGGGCTCCGGTGCGTCCGGGAAGGACAGGGAATGAGGGTTGTTTCCGGCACGGGCCATCGACCGGCGGCGTCCGGGAATCACGGCGCGTCGCCGGCCTGCGGGCGCGTGGCGATCCACAGCAGGCGCGGTTCCTCGTCGCCGAGGCGCTCGACGCGGTGGCCCATGCGGCTGTCGAGATAGCAGCCCTCGCCGGGACCCAGCTCGGCCGGGGCGTAGAACTCGGTCAGCACTTGCACGCGCCCGGCGAGCACGTACAGGAATTCCTCGCCGTCGTGGCGGCTCCAGCCGGCCGCAGCCGCGCCGGTGTCCAGCACGCGGCTCAGATAGGGCTGCATGCGCTTGCCGGCGAGATCGGCGCACAGCGGCCGGTGCGCGCAGCCGCCGAATTCGAATTCCTGACTGCCGTCCCCGCTCCCGGGCCGCGCGAGGCTGCGCCGGCCGCCGCCGTGCGCCGGTCCGGCGTCGTCGGCGGCGAGCAGTTCGCCGATGCCGAGTCCGAAGCCGTCGGCGAGCTTCAGCAGCAGCTCGTAGGTCGGCGACATCTGCGCGTTCTCGATCTTCGAGAGCGTCGAGCGCGCCACCGCGCAGGCTTTGGCGGCCTGCGCCAGCGTCCAGCCGCGCGCCGTGCGCAGGCGGCGCAGGCGCTCGGCGAGCGGCGCCGGCGGCGCGTTCGCGGGCCGGATCGGGGCGCCATCGGCAGGGGAGGTCGGGGTTTCGGCGACGACGGGCATGGGGTGTGCTCCGCAGGCAGCCGTCCGGACTTGCCGGAGCGGACAAAAGTGATTCCAATGTAGCACGGCGTTTCCGATCGGAAACGGCGATCCCCGTCCGGCTGTCATACCTCTTTCGGAGAACTGACGGGATCGGTCCGCTGCGCATACTGCGCCGCCGCCCAGTCGCCGCGCGACCGTGTGCGCGCGGGTACGGGAACCGTGCCGGCGGAGTTTCGCCGTCAGCCGATGGACGCAAACGAGGCCGAGGAGAGCAGCAGACGTGCAGCCCCTGCGTGAGCGGTACGATGTGGTGATCGTCGGCGGTGCCGCGGTCGGCAGTGCGGCAGCCTATTTCCTGGCTGCCGATCCGGCCTTTGCCGGGGCCTCGCTGCTCGTGGTCGAGAAGGACGCGAGCTACCGCGAGGCGGCGACGACGCTGTCGGCAGCCTCGATCCGCCACCAGTTCTCGACGCCCGAGAACATCCGGCTGTCGCAGTTCGGCACCGCCTTCCTGCGCGAGGTCGGCACGGCGCTGCGCGTCGATGACGAGGTGCCGAACGTCGGTTTCCGCGAGGGTGGCTATCTGTTCCTCGCCGGACCCGAAGGGCTGACGGCGCTCGAAACCCGGCACGAGACGCAGCGCGCGCTCGGCGCCGACGTGCGCCTGCTCAAGCCGCAACTGCTCGCCGAATGCTTTCCGTGGCTCGCGACCGGCGATCTTGCCGGTGCCTCGCTCGGTCTGTCCGGCGAAGGCTGGCTCGATGCCTGGAGCCTGCTGCGGGCACTGAAGCGCAAGGCGCGCTCGCTGCGCGCCGAGTACGTCGAGGACTGCGTGGTCGGCCTGAGCCGGCGCGGCCGGCGCATCGAATCGGTGCGCCTGGCCGGCGGCGCGACGGTCGGCTGCCGCTGGCTGCTCAACTGCGCCGGCACCGGCGCCACCAGCCTCGCCGCCCTCGCCGGCATCGAGCTGCCGGTCGAGGCGCGCAAGCGCTGCGTGTTCCATTTCCAGTGCGCGACGCCGATCAGCGGCAGCCCGCTGGTGGTCGACCCCTCCGGCGCCTGGTTCCGGCCCGAAGGCCCGGGCTGGATCGCCGGCATCGCCCCGCCGCCCGGGGCCGATCCGGTCGATCCGGGCTTCGAGGTCGACTGGAGCCAGTGGGAGGAGCGCCTGTGGCCGCTGCTCGCCGCGCGCGTGCCGGCCTTCGAGGCGGTGCGCGTCAAGAGCGCCTGGGCCGGGCATTACGACGTCAACACGCTCGACTGCAACGCCATCCTCGGCCCGCACCCGGGCCTCGACAACCTGCTGTTCGCCAACGGCTTCAGCGGCCATGGTCTGCAGCAGGCCCCGGCGGTCGGCCGCGCACTTGCCGAATGGGTCACGACCGGCGCCTCGCGCAGCCTCGACCTGTCGCGCTTCGGCTGGGCGCGGGTGCTGGCCGGGCAGGCGCTGCGCGAGAGCGAGGTGGTGTGAGGACGGGGCAGG
>JAFEGB010000039.1 GCA_018240295.1 Pseudomonadota bacterium | reverse complement strand
CTCGCGACCGCCGAGCGAGGCGGCGAGCGTCAGCTTGAAGATGGCGTTCGACAGCACCGCGGTGACGATCAGCCGCCAGCCGAGCACCTCCGGCAGCGAGCCTTCGGCCGCGAAGCGCGTCACCGACAGCACGATGGCATCGACATCGGTCAGGCCGGCGACGACCGACACCAGATACAGCGCGTCGTGGCCGAGGTAGCGGCGCGCGGCGGCGAGCACGAACAGGATCAGCGCGTACAGCGCCGCGATCAGCATCGCCGGGCCGAGTTCGGCCGGGTTCTTCTGCGCCGGCATGGCGTTGTCCTGCCGGCGCGAGCGGCGCCAGTGCCACGCGACCGGCACGAGCGTCGCGGCGAGCATCGCGCCGGCGGCCGGCAGCAGCGCCAGCGCCAGCGCCGGGGCGAGCAGCGCGACGATCAGCACGACGCGCACCAGCATCACCGCCGAGGCCAGCGCGATCGCGACCGCGGCGAGCGGTGCGGCGAGCCCGTCGCGCACGCGCCGGGCGTAGGCGAGCGTGGTCGCCGTGCTCGATACCGCGCCGCCGAGCAGGCCGCCGAGCAGCACGCCGGCACCGCCGCCGAAGGCTTTGTAGAGCAGGTAGCCGCCGAGGCTGATGCCGACGATCAGCGTCACCATCAGCCAGATCTCGAACGGGTTGAACACTTCGAGCGGGCCGAAGCTGCGGTTCGGCAGCACCGGCAGCACGATGAAGGTGATCAGCACGAACTGCATGATCGCGCGCAGGTCCTCGCCGCCGAGCCGGCGCGCCAGCGCGTGCAGTTCGACCTTGAAGTGCAGCAGCACGACGCTCAGGCCGGCAACGACGACCGCGACCTCCCAGGCGCCGAAGGCAAGATAGGCCCCGAGCCCGAACATCAGCAGCAGCGCGAGTTCGGTGGTCACCGACGGTTCGAGGTCATCGACGCGCCCGCGCCACTGCATGACGTTGCCGAGCACCAGCAGCGTCGTGATCGCCGCCAGCCCCGCCACCAGCACCCAGCCGCCGAAGCGCTCGGCGAGCAGTCCGCACAGCGTGCCGAGCAGCGCCGTCAGCGCGAAGCTGCGCAGGCCCGCGAACTCCGGGCCGGTCGCCTCGCGCTGCAGGCCGATCAGCAGGCCGAGCGCGACCGACAGGCCGATGCGCAGGAAGGTGTCGCCGGACTCGATGCTCATCGGCCCGGGCCGGCGTCATGCGCTGCGATCACGGCGCCGGCTCGACCTTCAGCAGCCAGACGCGCTCGCTGCCACTGCGCGAGCGGGTCGAATGCACGACGGCATCGCGCGCGGCGCGGCGCGCCTCGGCCGAGCCGCCGATCAGCAGCCACTGGCCGAGCCGGCCGCTCAGCGTCGTGCTGAGGCTCGCGGTATCGAAACTGCCATCGGGCCCGGGACGCACCGAACGCGGCGCGACCTCGACCGTCACCGTCTCGCCGCTGACGCGCGGGCGCACCAGAAAGCCGGTCGAGGCATCGCGGTAGCCCATGTCGACGCCGGCCGCCACGCCGCCGCGCGGGCCGGTGGCGACGCCGTAGCGCTCGGGCACCGGCACCGAGCGCCCGAGCGTGACGAAGGCCTCGCGGCCATCGAGCACGCGCACGGTCTGCACGGTGTCGTCGCGCCCGCGCGTGCCGTAGTGCTCGACGCTGACCCGGCCGCCGGCGGCCGTGCCGCCCGGTCCGCTGCCGATGCCGCCTTCCAGCCCGACGCCGGAGGCATCGACCTCGTCGATCGAGCCCTGACGCAGGCTGACGAGCAGCGTGCGCGGCGGCACGTCGAGGGCGTCGAGCACGCCGAGCAGTTCGTCGATGCGCGCCTGCGGGCCGCGCACGATCAGCACGGCGCCCTGACCGCTCAGCGTCAGCTCGCCGGCGACCGGGCGCAGCAGCGGGATCAGCTCCTCGGCGTTGCGGTGCCTGAGATCGACCGTGACCAGCACCGGCACCTCGGCCCGCGCCGGCGACATGGCCAGCAGCAGCGCGGCCAGCAGCAGCGCGGCCGCGGCGCGCAGCCGCGCGTTCATTCCGGCGTGCCGTAGCAGTGCGATCCGTGCATGACGGTGGCGCCGGCCTGCACCGCGGCGGCGACCAGCACGGCCTCGGCGATCTCGGCCTCGTGCGCGCCGGCGGCGCGCGCCTCGGCCAGCCGCGTGTCGATGCTGTACGGGCAGCGCGCGACGTGTGCGCAGGCGAGCGCGATCAGCGCCTTGGCCTTGCCGTCGAGTGCGCCTTCGGCGGCGGCGGCGTGCTGCAGGCCACGGTATGCGGCCATCGCTTCCGGTGCGTACTGCGCGAGCAGCTTCAGGCTTTTGAGATTGCGGGGGTCATACATGGTGGCGCGACTCCGGCCCGGGGACAGGCCGCAAGCGTAGGCCGCGCCGGGGCGTCAGCCGAACAGGATCAGGCCCCAGACCACGGCGGCGTTGAGCAGCGACACGAACACCGCCGCCGAGCCGATGTCCTTGGCGCGGCCGGAGAGCTCATGACGCTCGGTGCCGATGCGGTCGACGACCGCCTCGATGCCGGAATTCAGCAGCTCGACGATGACGATCAGCAGCAGGCTGCCGATCAGCAGCGCGCGTTCGAGCGAGGTATCGCCGAGCCACAGCGCGAGCGGCGTGAGGCACAGCGCGAGCAGGCTTTCCTGCCGGAAGGCCTCCTCGTTGTGCCAGGCGGCCTTCAGCCCCGCCCACGAATACCCGGTGGCATTGACGATGCGGCGCAGGCCGCGATGGGGCTGATTGGCCAATCGGCATGACCGCGCGCGTCAGGCGAGCGCCGCGAGCGCGGCGGCGTAGTCGGGCTCGTCGGCAATCTCGGGCACGAGCTGCGCGTACAGGACCGTATCGTTCTCATCGAGCACGACCACGGCGCGCGCGGTGATGCCGGCCAGCGGGCCGTCCTCGATCAGCACGCCGTAGTCCTTGGCGAAGTTGCGCGAACGCATCATCGACAGCGGGATGACGTTGTCGAGCGCCTCGCCGGTGCAGAAGCGCCCCTGCGCGAACGGCAGGTCGGCCGAGACGATCAGGATCACGGTGTCCGGATGCGCCTTGGCGTGGTCGTTGAACTTCTTGGTCGACAGCTGGCAGGTCGGCGTGTCGAGGCTCGGCACGATGTTCAGCAGCTTCTTCTTGCCGGCGTAGTTTTCGAGATGCACGTCGGCGAGGCCGGGAGCGACCAGGTGGAAGTCCGGTGCGCGCGTGCCGGCGGCCGGCAGCTCGCCGTTGGTGTGGATCGGGTTGCCCCGCAGCGTGATCGTGGCCATGAGCGGCGTCTCCTGATGGTGGGTGGGGTGATGTGCCGCCCGGCGGGCGGGCGGCGACTCCGGCTCTGCGGCCGGTACGGGCAGCGGCTTATTCGGCGCTCTGGAGGTACTGCTCGTAGGCATCGGCGCTCAGCAGCCCCTCGGGGGCCGCCGTCGCCTTGAGACGGAACAGCCAGCCCTCGCCGTACGGGTCCTCGTTGACCAGTTCGGGGCTGTCGTTCAGGGCCTCGTTGATGGCGGTGATCTCGCAGCCGACGGGCACGTACACCTCGGCGACGGCCTTCACGGATTCGAGCGTGCCGACCGGTTCCTCGGCCTCGAACTTCGCTCCGATCACCGGCTGTTCACAGAACACGATGTCGCCGAGCTGCTTCTGTGCATATTCGGTAACGCCGAGCGTATAGCTGCCGTCGTCTTCGGCGCGCAGCCATTCATGTTCCTTCGTGTACAGCAGTTCGCTGGGGTTCATGGCGGACACTCTCCTGTGCGCGGGGGCGCGGCGGGGATGACGGGAAGGGTCGGAAGGCGGGCGGGGTCCGGCCAAAGCCGGCAGGCCGAGACTATATGCAGACGCAGCAGGGGCTGCCAGCGTGCGCCGGACTGAAAAACGGGCGCGCGGATGACGAATGAATGACGGGGCGGAGGCCTGGCGGATGACAAAAAAGAAGGGCGTGCGTCCGCCGACGCACGCCCTCAATGAGGTAGAGAGAGATGAGCGCGCCGCGCGGTGCCTGCCACCGTGTCGCGAACTCAGGACAAATGATAATGATTCTCGATTGATCCGGCAAGCATGGATCAACGCCGGATCACGCCGGCAGCGCTTCGTGCGTGCATGGCAGCCATCGCTGCGCCCGGCTGGTCAGGCTGCCGGCGGATTTCCATAGTGCGGCACCCGAATCCGTCTGATCTGTCCGGTGCAGCCCGTGGCGCGCACCGCTGCCCGCCGTCTGCCCGCGAGGACCCGCCCGTGACCGCTTCCACCCGCTCCGCCCCCGGCTACTGGAGCATCGCGCTCGCCGCCGCCGCGATCCTCGCGATCACGATGGGCGCGCGCCAGACGCTCGGCCTGTTCGTCGCGCCGCTCGATGCCTCGACCGGGCTCGGGGTCGCGTCGATCAGCTTCGCGCTGGCGATCGGCCAGTTCGTCTGGGGCGCCTCGCAGCCGGTGTTCGGGGCGCTGGCCGATCACTACGGGCCGGGCCGGGCGCTGGTGGCCGGCGGCGTGCTGCTCGCGCTCGGCATGGCGCTGACGCCGTTCATGCAGAGCGAGCCGGGCCTGATCCTGACGCTCGGCGTGCTGGCCGCGGCCGGAGCCGGGGCCGGCAGCTTCTCGATCCTGATCGGTGCGGCCGCCGGCCTGCTGCCGCCGGCACGAAGGGCGTTCGCGTCCGGCTTCATCAATGCCGGCGGCTCGTTCGGACAGTTCGTGTTCGCGCCCTTCCTGCAGGTGCTGATCGCCGGTTTCGGCTGGATGCAGGCGATGCTGACGATGGCGGTGCTGACGCTGGCGACGATCCCGCTCGCGTGGCCGCTGCGGCGCACGCCCGAGCAGGCGGCCGTGCACGCCTCGACCGAGGGCATCGGCCTCGGCCGGCAGCTGCGCATCGCCTTCGCCGATCGCAGCTACTGGTGCCTGCATGCCGGATTCTTCACCTGCGGCTTCCACATCGCCTTCCTGGTCACGCACCTGCCCGGCGAGGTCGGGCTGTGCGGGCTGCCGGCGAGCGTGTCGGCGGCGGCGCTGGCGATCATCGGGCTCGCCAACATCGCCGGCAGCCTCGCCGCCGGCTCGCTGTCGCAGCGCTACCGCATGAAGCACCTGCTGGCGCTGATGTACGCCTCGCGCGCCGTGATCGTCGCGCTGTACCTGCTGGCGCCGAAGACGCCGCTGACCTTCTACGTGTTCGCCGCCGCGCTCGGCTTCACCTGGCTCGCGACCGTGCCGCCGACCGCCGGTCTGGTCGGCAAGCTGTTCGGCGTGCGCTATCTGGCGACGCTGTTCGGCATGACGCTGCTGTCGCACCAGATCGGCGGCTTCTTCGGCGCCTGGCTCGGCGGCCTCAGCCGCGTCGGTTTCGGCGACTACCAGTGGATGTGGTACGCCGACATCGTGCTGGCGCTGCTCGCGGCACTCGCGAACCTGCCGATCCGCGAGAACCGCCCGCTGCCGGCGGCGGCACCGGCCTAATCGAGCCGGCGCAGCAGGTCGAGGTCGCCGGCGAGTTCCGCCATCGCCGCGCGCTGCGCCCCGGCGCGCTCGCCGAGCCCGGCCAGCGCGCGCTCGATCAGGCCGGCGTTGGCGACGATGGTCTCGACCTGGCCGACCGTGCCCTGCTGGTGCGCATGCAGCGCGCCGAAGCGGTTGCGCGCCGAGTCGATGTGGGTGCCGAGTTCGCCGAGCGCGGCCGTCATGCTGCGGATGACTTCCTCGGTGCGCCCGAGCGAGGCGCGCGTGTCGTTGGCGAGCTTCTTGACCTCGGTCGCGACCACCGCGAAGCCGCGCCCGGCCTCGCCGGCGCGCACGGCCTCGATCGTCGCGTTGAGCGCCAGCAGGTTGGTCTGGCTGGCGACGCGGTCGATGGTCTTCAGCACGTCGCGGAAACCCTGCGTGTGCCGCTCGAAGCTCGCGAAGCCCTCGGCCAGCGCCTGCACGTCGGCGTTGTCGCCGGCGGTCGCCAGCTCGGTCAGCAGCGCGCCGCGGATGGCTTCGACGGTCGAGCGGATGCCGGCGGTCTGCGCCAGCGCCTCGGCGACCTCGCCGGCGAGCGCGGTGTTGGCCTCGAACTGGCCGAGCAGATGGGCAAGCACGCGCGCGCGCAGGCCGTTCAGGGACTCGGCGCGGCGCAGCCGGCAGGCCGTGAAGTACTCGCGGAAACGCGCGTAATGCACCGGGAAGCGATCGACGAGATCGTCCGTGAACGGTGACGGCCCCGGTGCGAAGAAGGCCACCGCGCTCAGCGTCTGGTTGACGTTGATGCCGAACAGCTCGCCGAAGGTCGAGAACCCGGCCGCCGGCACCGGCCACAGACCGGCGAGATCGGCGAGGCGCGGCTCGTTGTTGAGCCGGCGCAGCACGCAGTCGTTCATCAGCACGGCCAGCGGCTTCGGCTTGCCGCGCAGGAAGTCCTGCACGTCGCGCTTCGTCTGCGCGACGAAATCGGTCGCCGCCAGCAGCTTCAGTTCGTCGCCGGGATTGACGTCGCAGAAGAACGACAGCGCCCCGGTGCCGGTGTCGATCGCCGCGACCGAGCGCACGAACAGCTCGCCGTCGAGCTCGATGCCGAAGGTGTGGCCGTTGAGCCTGTCGCCGAGCCGCTCCACCGGCACGCCGAAGGACTGCGCCAGCGCCTGCGCGAACGGCACGACCGTGCCGCGCTGCGGATCGAACACCGCGGCCACCCGGCGCAGGTCCGGATCGGCGTCGATGACCACCCAGCTGCGACCGGTGTCGCGGAAGTTCTGGCTCTTCAGCGCCGCGTAGCGCATGCCCGGCGCCATCTTCACGAAGGCGAGCAGCGCGTGGTTTTCGAGCACGCGCCGGCCGTCGTACAGCCAGGTGTGCTGGAAATCGAGCTTGCCGCCGGCCGAGCCGCCGACGAACAGGCACGGGAAGCGCCCGCTGCGGTAGACGGCCTCCATCAGGTAGTTCTCGCAGGCCGAGAGGCCGTCGACGAAGGCGAGCGCCAGCGTGTCGCGCGCATCGATCGCGAACGGCACCTGCACGCGCGCGAGTTCGCCGGCGATGCGCTGCACGCGCGCCTCGCGATCGAGCGTCGGCGCGCCGCGGCGGATGTCGTCGTTCGGCAGCGCCACCGCCTGCACGCTGACCTGCGCGAACAGCGCCGGTGCGAACACCTGCACGATGACGCCGGCGCCGTGCGCAGCCGCCGGCCGGTACAGACCGCCACCCCCACCGGCCGAGCACAGCTCGCCGGCGGTGCTGACCGCGAGCAGCGGCACCGCGCCGGCGGCCGAGGCGAGCCGCGAGCAGACGCCGGCGAAGTCGAGGTGCGCCGACACGAAGGCGATCGCCAGCGCCGCCGGCTGGCCGTCGAAGCGGAAATCGGCGGCGCTGAAGCTGCTGCCCCGGCCATCGCCGGCGAGCACGCGCACCGGCACGGACCCGGATGCCCCGGACATCGCGGGCGGCTCGGGCAGCGGAAGGCTTTCGGACGGGAAACGGACTTCGGCAGGCATGGCGGCCTCGGCGGGCTTGCAGACGGAAGACGCGGATGCCGCCCTCCCGCCTGCTGCAGGCCCGGCACGCATCCCCGTGCTATCCGTCAATATCCGTCACCGGCGCCGCGGCTTTAGCCCCGCTTTCATGCGGCTTCACAAAACCATCGCGCCGGCTCAGCCGCCGATGCCCTGACTGCGCAGGTAGTCCTCGTAGCTGCCGGTGAAGTCGACGAGGCCGCGCGGCGTGAACTCCAGGATGCGCGTCGCCAGCGAGGACACGAACTCGCGGTCGTGGCTGACGAAGATCAGCGTGCCGGGGTAGTTCTCGAGCGCGAGGTTCAGCGCCTCGATCGATTCCATGTCGAGGTGGTTGGTCGGCTCGTCGAGCACCATGACGTTCGGCCGCGTCAGCGTCAGCTTGCCGAACAGCATGCGGCCCTGCTCGCCGCCCGAGAGCACCCTGACCGATTTGCCGATCTCGTCGTTGCCGAACAGCATGCGCCCGAGCGCGGCGCGCACGAGCTGGTCATCACCCTTGGTCCAGCACGCCATCCATTCGAACAGCGTCGCCTCGTCGGCGAAGTCCGAGGCGTGGTCCTGCGCGTAATAGCCGATGTCGGCGCCCTCGGCCCACTTGACCGACCCGGCGTCGGGTTCGAGTTCCTGCATCAGGCAGCGCAGCAGCGTGGTCTTGCCGGCGCCGTTCGGGCCGATGATCGCGACGCGCTCGCCGGCGTCGATGCGCAGCGACAGCTTTTTGAACAGCGGCGGATTGCCGTCGTAGCCCTTGCTGACGGATTCGAGCGTCACCGCCTGGCGGTGCAGCTTCTTGTACTGCTCGAAGCGGATGTAGGGGCTGACGCGGCTCGACGGCTTGACCTCCTCAAGCTTGATCTTCTCGATCTGGCGCGCGCGCGAGGTCGCCTGCCGCGCCTTCGAGGCGTTGGCCGAGAAGCGGCTGACGAAGGTCTGCAGCTCGGCGATCTGCGCCTTCTTCTTGGCGTTGTCGGACAGCAGCCGCTCGCGCGCCTGCGTCGAGGCGGTCATGTAGTCGTCGTAGTTGCCGGGGTAGACGCGCAGCTCGCCGTAGTCGAGGTCGGCCATGTGCGTGCAGACGCTGTTCAGGAAGTGGCGGTCGTGGGAAATGATGATCATCGTGCTGTTGCGCGCGTTGATCACGTCTTCGAGCCAGCGGATGGTGTTGATGTCGAGGTGGTTGGTCGGCTCGTCGAGCAGCAGCACGTCGGGGTCCGAGAACAGCGCCTGCGCGAGCAGCACGCGCAGCTTCCAGCCCGGCGCGACCGCGCTCATCGGCCCCCAGTGCAGGGCCTCCTCGATGCCGAGGCCGAGCAGCAGCTCGCCGGCGCGCGCCTCGGCCGTGTAGCCGTCGAGTTCGGCGAAGCGCACCTCGAGGTCGGCGACGCGCATGCCGTCGTCCTCGCTCATCTCGGGCAGCGCGTAGATCGCGTCGCGCTCGGTCTTCACCGCCGCCAGCTCCTCGTGGCCGAGGATCACGGTGTCGATGACGCTCAGGTTCTCGTAGGCGAACTGGTCCTGGCGCAGCTTGCCGAGGCGCGTGTTCGGCTCGCGCATGACGATGCCGTTGGTCGACTCCAGATCGCCGCCGAGGATCTTCATCAGCGTCGACTTGCCGCAGCCGTTGGCGCCGATCAGGCCGTAGCGGTTGCCGGCTCCGAACTTGACGGTGACGTTCTCGAACAGGGGCTTCGGCCCGAACTGCATCGTGAGGTTGGCGGTGGAAAGCATCGTGTCGGTCACTCGCGGCGCGGCGGGCGCGCATGGATCAGGGGAAAGCCATAAATGAAAAATCGCCGGCCCGCACGCGCGGGCCGGCGATGGCAGGCGGGAACGGTGCTTCAGCCCGACTGCTGCACGCAGTCCACGTAGTAATGCAGCACGCCGTCGACATCCTCGGTCACGAGGCCGTGGATGTCGGTCTCGAAGCCCGGGAAGCGGGCATTGAAATCCCGCGCGAACTGCAGGTAGCGCATGATCGTGCGGTTGAAGCGTTCGCCCGGAATCAGCAGCGGGATGCCGGGCGGGTACGGCGTCAGCAGGATGCTGGTGATGCGGCCTTCGAGCTCGTCGATCGGCACGCGGTCGATCTCCTCGTGCACCTGCGCGGCGAAGGCATCGGTCGGCTTCATCGCCGGCTCGATGTTCGAGACGTACATCTCGGTGGTCAGGCGCGCGATGTCGTTGTCGCGGTAGACGCCGTGAATCTGCCGGCAGAGATCCCGCAGGCCGATGCGCTCGTACTGCGGGAAGCGCGCGACGAACTCCGGCAGCACGCGCCAGAGCGGCTGGTTGCGGTCGTAGTCGTCCTTGAACTGCTGCAGCTCCGTGACCAGCGTGTTCCAGCGGCCCTTGGTGATGCCGATCGTGAACATGATGAAGAACGAGTACAGCCCGGTCTTCTCGACGATGATGCCGTGCTCGGCCAGATACTTGGTCACGATCGCCGCCGGGATGCCGCGCTCGGCGAAGCTGCCGTCGACATCGAGCCCGGGCGTGATGATCGTCGCCTTGATCGGGTCGAGCATGTTGTAGCCGTCGGTCAGCTTCGCGAAGCCGTGCCAGCGGTCCTCGGGGCGCAGGATCCAGTCCTCGCGCTCGCCGATGCCCTCCTCGGCCAGCCGGTCCGGTCCCCAGACCTTGAACCACCACGAATCGGCGTCGAATTCCTCCTCGACCGCGCGCATCGCGCGGCGGAATTCGAGCGCCTCGCTGATCGATTCCTCGACCAGCGCCGTGCCGCCCGGCGGTTCCATCATCGCCGCGGCCACGTCGCAGCTCGCGATGATCGCGTACTGCGGCGAGGTCGAGGTGTGCATCAGGTAGGCTTCGTTGAAGCGGTGGCGGTCGAGCTTCTTGGCCTCGGAATCCTGCACGACGATCTGCGAGGCCTGCGACAGGCCGGCGAGCAGCTTGTGCGTCGAATGCGTCGCGAACACCAGCGCCTGCTTCGAGCGCGGCCGGTCGGTGCCGATCGCGTGCATGTCGCGGTAGAACGGATGAAACGCCGCGTGCGGCAGCCAGGCCTCGTCGAAATGCAGGTTGTCGACGGTGTCGCCGAGCATGTCCTTGATCATCTCGACGTTGTACAGCACGCCGTCGTAGGTCGACTGCGTCAGCGTCAGGATGCGCGGCTTGCGGTCCGGGTGCTTTTCGAGCGCGGCGCGCGCGAACGGGTTGGCCTCGATCTTCTTGCGGATGTTGTCGGGCTTGAACGCCTTCAGCGGAATCGGACCGATGATGCCGTAGTGATTGCGCGTCGGCGTCAGGAACACCGGGATCGCGCCGGTCATCGTGATCGCGTGCAGGATGGATTTGTGGCAGTTGCGGTCGACGACGACGATGTCGCCGGGCGCGACCGTCGAGTGCCAGACGATCTTGTTCGAGGTCGAGGTGCCGTTGGTCACGAAGAACAGGTGATCGGCATTGAAGATGCGCGCGGCATTGCGCTCGCTGGCCGCGACCGGGCCGGTGTGATCGAGCAGCTGCCCGAGTTCGTCGACGGCGTTGCAGACATCGGCACGCAGCATGTTCTCGCCGAAGAACTGGTGGAACATCTGCCCGACCGGGCTCTTCAGGAAGGCCACGCCGCCCGAATGCCCCGGGCAGTGCCACGAATACGAGCCGTCCTGCGCGTAGTGCGTCAGCGCCCGGAAGAACGGCGGCGGCAGCGAGTCGAGGTAATTCTTCGCCTCGCGGATGATGTAGCGCGCGACGAATTCCGGCGTGTCCTCGAACATGTGGATGAAGCCGTGCAGCTCGCGCAGCACGCTGTTCGGGATGTGGCGCGTCGTGCGCGTCTCGCCGTACAGGAAGATCGGGATGTCGGCGTTGCGGAAGCGGATTTCCTCGACGAAGGCGCGCAGCTGCCCGACCGCGACGCCGGCCGCCTCCGGCGAGCTGAATTCCTCATCGTCGATCGACAGGATGAAGGCACTGGCGCGCGACTGCTGCTGCGCGAAGCTCGACAGGTCGCCGTAGCTGGTGACGCCGAGCACTTCCATGCCCTCGTCCTCGATGGCCTTGGCCAGGGCCCGGATGCCGAGGCCGCTCGCGTTCTCGGAGCGGAAGTCTTCGTCGATGATCACGACGGGAAAACGGAATCTCATGGAGCCTCTCCTGCGAAACGGCGGGACGGGCGGATGCGACCGGGCGACGAAGGGCGCGCACTGTAGCATGCACGCGCGATGCCTGCGCGCGCCCGGAGCGCTCGCAGCAATCGCAGGATGAACAAGACCTTGCGCCGTGTCCGGCCGTTGTGCCCCGGCCCCGAATCCGCTCCGACCGCGGCAGGCGCCGCTGCGTTCAGGGCAGCAGCAGGGCCAGCGACGCGCACAGCGCGCCGAGCAGCGCCCCGGCGAGCACGTCACTCGGGTAGTGCAGGCCGAGCACCAGCCGCGAGGCGGCCACCAGCAGCGCGAACGGCGCCAGCGCCCAGACCAGCCCCGGGTGCTGCGCGCAGGCGGTGATCGTGAACGCCACGGCGTGCAGCGTGTGCCCCGAGGGGAAGCTGTACTCGTCGAGCGGCGCGACCGTCACGCGGATCGCCGTCGAGCGCGCGCACGGGCGCAGCCGGCGCGTGCTGCGCTTGAGCCCCTTGTAGAGCACCAGCCCCAGCCCGCCGGCCGCGAGCATGCGCGTCACGCCGCCGACGCCGGCCAGCCCGTCGACGGCGAGCAGCAGCAGCATCAGCCCGTACCAGAACACGCCGTCGCCGAGCCTGGACACCAGCGCGAAGCCGCGCTCGACGAAGTGGCGGCCGGACAGCGCATTGCAGCGCCGGCACCAGGCCAGCTCGGCGGCCCCGAAGCGCAGCAGCGGCGCCGGCAGGCGCGCCGGCAGCGGCGCAGGGAGTTCAAGTTCAGGCATCGAAGCGGACATCGAGCGCACGCTGGCCATGGCCATGCCTCCCGTTCAGCACATCGTGGTAACTGCGCTCCAGACCGAGCACGACCGCGTCCCAGCCGCGACCGAGCGTCACCTGCCGCGCCGCGGCCCCGAGCCGCCGGCACCGCTCCCGGTCGGCCGCGAGCGCCAGCGCGGCACCGATGAAGCCCGCGGCGTCGCCGGGCTCGGCCAGCGCGCCGCTGACGCCGTCCCGGATCAGCTCGGCGGCCCCGGCGCGGCGGTACGCGACCACCGCCAGCCCGCTCGCCATCGCCTCGGCGGTGACGTTGCCCCAGGTCTCGGTCAGGCTCGGAAACAGGAACAGGTCGGCGCTCGCGTAGATCGCGGCGAGCTGCTCCGGCGGCAGTTCGCCGCAGAAGCTCGCCTCGGGCAGCGCCGCGCGCAGGCGCGCACGCATCGGCCCCTCGCCGGCCAGCACCAGCCGCGCACGCGGCTGCGCTGAGCGGATCGCCGCCCAGGCCTGCAGCACCAGTGCCCAGTTCTTCTCCGGCGCCAGCCGGCCGACGCCGAGCACGACCGGCGCGTCATCGACCGCGCCCCAGGCCGCGCGCAGCCGCGGGTCGCGGTGCGCCGGGTCGAAGCGCGCGGTATCGATGCCGCGCCCCAGCACGCCGGTGCGGCCGAAGCCGGCCTCGGCCAGCTCGGCGGCCAGCGCCGCAGTCGGCGCCAGCGTCAGCGCGCAGCGCCGGTGGAAGTGCCGCAGCCAGGCCCGGATCGGCGCCGCGAGCAGCGCCAGCCCGTAATGGCGGGTGTAGCTGTGGAAGTGCGTGTGGAAGCTCGACACCACCGGCAGCCCGAGCGCGTGCGCCGCACGCAGCGCCGACCAGCCGAGCGGGCCTTCGGTGGCGACGTGTACGAGATCGGGCCGCGCCGCCGTCCAGTCCGCGCGCAGCCGGCGGGCCGCCGGGTAGCCGAACTGCAGGCCGCGGTACAGCGGCAGCGCCCCGCCGCGCACGCTGCGCAGCCGCGCATCGGCGGGCCGCTCGGGCTCGCCGGGCCGGCGCGGGCGCACCAGCCGCAGACGATGGCCGCGCGCGACCAGCCCCTCGGCCAGCCGGCCGAGCGTCATCGCCACACCGTTGACTTCGGGCGGCCAGGTTTCGGTGATCAGCTCGATCGCGAGCGGGCGGATGGCGTCGTCTTGCATGGGCGCCGAGCATCGGCCCGCTGCGCGACGCGCCCGTGAATGCCTTGTTAGAAAACGATGACGGCGGCAGCAAGGACGCGGAAAACGGCAACGCCCGGCGACCGGCTGGCTTCGATCTCCCCTCGCCCCTTGCGGGAGAGGGGCCGGGGGAGAGGGGGAGACGCTGGCACTGCGCCCGAACCTTGCCCCCTCTCCCCAACCCCTCCCCCGCGAGGGGGGAGGGGCTTTTTCGTCAATGCCTTGCCGGCGTCCTGATTCATTCGCACTGCCCGGACGAGTCCGGGATCCGCTGCTGCAAGTTGTGTGGATGCCATGCCTTGCAGCCGCGGGAACGGCGCCGTCAGCGGATCACGCCGCAGAGCATGCGGGCGCCGCCGCCGCCGAGCGGCTGCGGCTGGTCGGCGTAGTTGTCATGACCGGCGTGGATCATCAGCGAGCGGCCGGACAGGTCCGACATCTTCAGCCGCGGTGCCGTCACCGGCGCGGTCGCCGTGCCGTCGGCGGCGACGACCAGCGCCGGCAGGTCGCCGAGGTGGCCGTCGCCGGTCGGGCCGGCATGCCGGCCGGTCTTGTCCGGATCGTAATGCCCGCCGGCATTGCCGCCCGGTACCTTCTTGCCGTCCTTCTCGGCCGGGCCGCAGTCGGGCTTCTCATGGACGTGGAAACCGTGCTCGCCGGGCGGCAGGCCCTTCAGTTCGGGCTTGAACACCACGCCCTTGCCGTCGGCGGCCGGCGTGGCGACGACGATGCCGGCCGGCGTCATGCCGCCGTCGGCAGCGAGCTGGTCCATCGAAATCGTGATCGAGTCGGCCGCGAGTGCGGCACTGCCGGCCGCAGCGGTCAGGGCGGCGGCCAGCGTCAGACTCAGTCGCTTGTTCATGGAAACTCCTCATTGCTTGTGGTCATGGTCAGCCGGGGGCAGGCCGGCTTAGGGACAGCTTAGGCGCCCGTGCGGTTCGCTCCTGCCAGCGAACACGGTGCCCGGCGAGCGGTCTGAAGCGCCACCCCGTACCGGACCGCCGAGCCGGGCGAGCTTTACAGGTAAGAAATCACCTGATAGAAAATTGCCTCGGCACCTGCACCGGAGTCCAACCATGGACCAGAACGAAAAATCCCTGATCGATGACCTGTACCGCCGCCTGCAACTGGCCGAACAGAAGACCGGCCCGCGCGATGCCCAGGCCGAAGCCGTGATCCGTGAGCACTTCAGCCGCCAGCCGGGCGTCGCGTACTACATGACGCAGGCGATGCTGGTGCAGGAGCACGCGCTGAAGAGCCTCAACGAGCGCGTGCAGCAGCTCGAACAGGAACTCGCCTCGCGCCCGGCCGCCGGCGGCGGCAGCTTCCTGTCCGGCCTGTTCGGCGGGGGCGCGAGCAGCGCGCCGGCCGGTCGTGCCGGCATTCCGCCCTACCAGCCGCAGCCGGGCGCCTTCCAGCAGGCGCCGCGCGGCGGCTTCCTGTCCGGCGCGCTGCAGACCGCGGCCGGCGTCGCCGGCGGCGTGCTGCTCGGCCACGCGCTGATGAGCATGTTCTCCGATGTATTCGGTGACAGCGGCGCCGAAGCGGTCGCCGCGGCCGTGCCGGAAGCGGCCGAGAACTTCGATCTGGCCTCGGCGGCCGAGGACATCCCGTCAAGCGGCGGCTTCCTCGGCGACGCCGGCAGCGGCTTCGGCGGCTTCGGCGATTCCACCGCCTCGGCCGACAACGATTTCGGCGGTTTCGGCGGCGACGACGACGACCAGTTCGTCTGAGCGTCCCGCCACCCGGCGGCGCCCTCCACCGCGGCGCCGCCTGCCTTTTCATCCGGCTTCATCCGTTTCATCCGCTTGTCTTGCCCCGGCCGCCGCCGTTGCCGTCCACCCTCCCGCCCGGCAGCGACGGCGGCCGGTTCTTTCCGGCCGCACCACCCCTAGTCCGCCCCTTGCCCATCCCTTGCACCGCCACAGCCCCCCGGACTGGTGCATCGCGCACCGCAATGGTGCGCACAACTTCTTGATATGGATCAGCATTTTGTCGGATGCGTCCGCTCGCACGGGCAGAAGTTGTCGCAGCGCAATATTTCGCCGCCCCGCCGGTGCTGAAATGCCCCGCAGCGGCCGACCCGCCAGCGGGTTGGCCTTTCATTTCAGGGCTTTGCCTTAGCTGCGAGAGGTCGCGAGACTCATGGACCCATCACTGAATCCGCAATCGGTTTCCATTGTGCTGTGCGGCTCCGGCGGCGCCGGCGTCATGACCGCCGGGCAGATGCTGCTCGACGCGGCCGCCGCCGCCGGCCTGTACGGCGTGATGTCGCGGGCCCTCGGCCCGCAGATCCGCGGCGGTGAGGCCGCCGCGCTGCTGCGGCTGGCGAATCATCCGGTCGAGGCGCCCGACGATGCCTTCGACGTGCTGCTCGCCGTCGACTGGCAGAACATCGAGCGCTTCGCCGCCGAGCTGCCGCTGCGTGCCGACAGTCTGGTCATCGGCGATCCGGCTGCCGGCGAGCTGCCGGCGGCGATCCTGCGCGCGCATCCGCGCCGCGCCGAAGTCGCGCTGCAGGCGCTGGCGGACGAGACCGGCAGCCGCGTCAACATGGTCGCGCTCGGCCTGCTCGCCGAACTCATCGGCCTGCCGGCCGAGGCCGTGTACGCGACGCTCGCCGCGGCGCTCGCCGACAAGGGCGAGGCCGTGGTCGAGTCCGGCATCCGCGCCGCGCTCGCCGGGGCGCAGGTGGTCGCGGCGCTGCCGGCCGTGTCCCGGCTGCCGACCGTCGCCGCCGCCGCGAACCGGCCGGTGCGCTGGTCGCTGAGCGGCAACGAGGCCTCGGGGCTCGGGGCGCTGCGCGGCGGCGTGCGCTTCGTCGCCGCGTATCCGATCACGCCGGCGACCGAGATCCTCGAATGGCTGGCCCCGCGCCTGCCGCCGCTCGGCGGCTGCCTGGTGCAGGCCGAGGACGAACTGGCCTCGGTCAACATGATCCTCGGCGGCGCCTTCGGCGGCGTGCCGTCGCTGACCGCAACCTCCGGGCCGGGCCTGGCGCTGATGACCGAATCCCTCGGCCTCGGCGTGGCCTCCGAAACCCCGGTCGTGGTCTGCAACGTCATGCGCGGCGGCCCGTCGACCGGCATCCCGACCAAGTCCGAGCAGTCCGACCTCGACATCGCGCTGCACGGCCTGCACGGCGATGCACCGCACCTCGTCACCGCCGCCACCGGCATCGCCGACTGCGCGTTCACGACGCAGTGGACCGTGCAGCTCGCCGAGGCGCTGCAGGTGCCGGCGATCGTGCTGAGCGATCAGGCCATGGGCCAGTCGCGCGCCGTCGTCGATGCGCTGCCCGATCCGGGTTTCCGCGCCGTGCGCCTGACCGCGCCGGCCGGCGTCGAGGGCTACCAGCGCTACGCCGTCACCGAATCCGGCGTCTCGCCGATGGCCGTGCCCGGCACGCCGGGTGGCAGCTTCGTCGCCGACGGCCTCGAACACGCGCCGCGCGGCACACCGTCGACGCAGGCCGCGCACCACCGCGAACAGCTCGACAAGCGCCACCGCAAGCTCGAAGTCCACGACTACGGCGAGCACTGGGCGCTGCTCGAAGGCGCACGCGACGCCGAGACCGCCGTGATCTGCTTCGGCTCGCTGACCGCCGCGGCGCGCGAGGCGGTCGACCGGCTCAACGCCGCCGGCACGCCGGTGCGGCTGATCTCGCTGCGCCTGCTCGCCCCGGCGCTGCCGCTCGCCTTCGCCGCGGCGCTGCGCGGCGTGCGCCATGCGCTCGTCGTCGAACAGAACCACAGCCGGCAGTTCCTCGGCCATCTGCGCAGCCACTACCCGCTGCCGGTGCACACGCACGGCTACCACCGGCCCGGCCCGGTCGCGATCCGCCCCGGCGAGATCGTCGCCGCCGTCCGCTCCCTGCTCGCGCCGGTCGAGGCGCCCGTGACCGTCGAGGACTGACCGCCATGAACGACTGCAAGCTCATCCCCGCGCCAGCCCCGCTGACTGCCAAGGACTACCGCTCCGACCTCAAGCCGGTCTGGTGCGCCGGCTGCGGCGACTACGCCGTCATCGCCGCGATCACGCGCGCGCTCGCCGAACTGCAGCTGCCGCGCGAGGACGTGGCCTTCGTCTCCGGCATCGGCTGCTCGTCGCGCATCCCGGCGTACTCGGCCGTCTACGGCTTCCACGGCGTGCACGGCCGGGCGCTGCCGCTCGCCACCGGCCTCAAGGTCGCGCGGCCCGATCTGACCGTGCTGGTCGCCGGCGGCGACGGCGACGGCTTCTCGATCGGCGGCAATCACTTCCTGCACGCCTGCCGGCGCAACGCCGATGTGACCTACATCGTCATGGACAACAGCGTCTACGGCATGACCAAGGGCCAGGCCTCGCCGACCACGGCCGCCGACTGGACCGGCAGCGTGCTGACGCCCGACGGCCCCGGCGTGCCGGCGTTCCGGCCGCTGGAGATCGCACTCGCCGCCGGCGCGAGCTTCATCGCCCGCGCCTTCTCCGGCGATCCGACCACGCTGGCCGCGCAGATCGTCGCCGGCATCCGCCACGAAGGCTTCTCGCTGATCCACGTGCTCTGCCCGTGCGTGACCTACCGCCCCGAGCAGCAGAAGGAGTTCAAGGCGCGCGTGCACGCCGAATGGCAGCCGACCGACGACCGCCGCGAAGCCTTCGGCCGCCTGCTCGATGACGACGGCTACGCGACCGGCATCCTGTACCGCAACCCGCGCCCGGCCTACCGCGCGCCGCAGGTGGCAGCGACGACGCTGGACGCGATCGCCGCCGGCTTCGAGGTGGCGGCGGCCTGAGGGCGGACCGGGAATCGATGCGCGAGGCTCTGCCCCGGTGGCAGAGCCATCACAAGGCGGCCGGATTCCGAACTGCCCGCGGAAACCGGATCACGACAGAAAACTGGTGGACTGCCCCTCCTTGTCAGAGCCCCGCGCGGAGCAGGACATCCTCAAGGTTTCGGGCCACCATGTACTGCGCCGGGTTCTCGCCGACGGCCAGCGCCTTGAAGTGGGCCTTGCCGCACTCGATCTTGGCGCTCTCCTTGTTGCGCAGGTCGTCGGTGAACAGGCTGCTCTTGGTCTCGACCACGAAGTACAGGCGTCGGGTGCCGTCCTTGTTCAAAAGCACTGCCCAGTCGGGGTTGTAGTTGCCCAGCGGGGTGGGCACCTTGAACCAGCCGGGCAGCTTGGCGTACAGCACCACGTCATCGTCCTTCTCCAGGGCGTCGGCGAAGTCGCGCTCGGTGGCCGAGTCGTAGACCACGTGCTCGTAGATCGAGCGCTTGGTGTCGCGCAGCATGTTGGTCAGGTAGCCGGTCAGCTCCTCGGTCTCAAACAGCTCCTGGGCCCAGACCGCGTCGTCGCCCAGGCGCTGGTAGCGGATGCCGTCCACCAGGGCCATGCGCTTGCAGCGCTTGATGATTTCGGCCGCCTGCTCGATGAACTGCTGCGGGTTGCGCTTGAAGTCGTCCAGCCGCTCGCACTCGGTCAGGATCTTGACCAGGGTGCGCCGCGTCAGCTGCGTGCGGTCCTGCAGGTCGGTCAGCAGGTCGGGCAGCTCGATGTCGGCCTCGTCCAGCGTCACGGTGTAGGCGCCTTCCTTCTCTCGCCCTTCCACGCCGGCCTTGCCGATGCCGATCTCCGCCTTGCGCCACTGCAGCCGGGCGCGAGCGATGTGCAGGTCACCGGTCAACGCCGCCGTGCAGTCGCGGATGAGCTTGTCGTTGTCGAACTGCACCCGGTACGTGGTCTTGTGCTTGATGCGGTCCCACAGCGCCTTGAAGTCCTCGCTCAGCGTCACGGCCTTGCCGTCGGCGCCCTTGCGCAGCGGCACGGTCTGGCGGTCGTCGCGGTTCTTCACCTCCACGCGGCCGGTCACCTTGCGCAGCAGCTCGGCCACCTGGTCCCGGTAGGGCCCGAACGCGTCCGGCAAGGCCAGCTTGCCGTCCTTCAGGGCGACCTTCAGCGAGTCCTGCACCTTGCCCTTGGCGTCGATGTGCCCGGCAGCGCGCAGGTGATCCCACAGGGCCTTGGACTGGTCCACGCCCAGCGGAGTCACCTTGCCGTCGGGCGTGGTGATGGCGATGGTGGCGAACTGGTGCTGCTCGACGATGCCGAAGCGGATGCCCGTGTCCGCCTCGATCTCCTTCTGGAGCTGGTCGGCGAATTCCTGATACGACTCGGTGGCAATCACCGTCAGCCGGTTCACGTCGTGGCCGTAGACGCGCTGCCCGTCCTGGTTGACGCACAGGCGCAGGCCCCGACCCAGGGTCTGGCGGCGTTCGCGCTCGCTGCCCATCTCGCGTAGGGCACAGATCTGGAAGACGTTGGGGTTGTCCCAGCCTTCCTTCAGGGCCGAGTGGGAGAAGATGAACTTCAGCGGTGTGCCGAAGCTGAGCAGCTTCTCCTTCTCCTTCATGATGAGGTTGTAGCCGCGCTCGGCGTCGGCGCGGCTGGTCTCGTTCTTCAGACCGCCTTCCTTGTCCAGCTCGGGGTCGGCCCAGCGGCCCTTCTTGTCGATTGAGAAGTAGCCGTCGTGCACGGCGGCGGCTTCCTGCGCCAGGTCCACCTCGCCGAACAGGCTCTGGAAGGCCGGCAGCTTGGCCGCGCGCCGATACTCTTCCTCGAAGATGCGGGCGTAGTCGCCCTTCACCGGGTTGCCGTCCTTGTCGTACTGGCGGTAGCGCGCCACCGACTCGATGAAGAACAGCGACAGCACCTTGATGCCCTTGGGCCGAAGCAGCTTCTCCTTCTCCAGGTGCTCCTTGATGGTCCGCCGGATCATCTCGCGCTGCACGGCCAGGGCATCCACCTCGCCGTGGGCCTGCCCCAGGGCCAGGCAGACCTCGCCGCCGGGGTAGCGCAGCTCCATGAACTCTTCGCCCTTGGCGGTGTTGATCTCACCGACGCGGAAGTCGGCATACACCGCCCGCTTGGCCAGTTGCTCCAGGTCGTCGCCGTCGTTGACGGTCAGCACCTGCGGCTTGGCGCCGGTGGCCGTCTGCACGTGCAGCTCCACCTTGGCCGAGATGCCCTTCTTGTTGCTCACCTCCAGCAGCCGCACGTAGGGCTTGTTGAAGGCGTCTTCGATGGTGGCCGCTGCCACCTCGATCTGCTTGACCAGCTTGCGCTCGTAGGCGTCCACGGCGTCCAGCCGGTACACCATGTGGTGCTTGTTGGCGTGGGTGGCCGAGTAGCGCAGCGTGCACAGCGGGTTCATCGCGTCCAGCGCGGCCTTGCCGGCGCCGCTGAGGCCGCCGTCCACGCTCTGCGGCTCGTCCACGATGACGATCGGCCGCGTGGCGCGAATCAGGTCGATGGGCTTCTCGCCGCCGGTTTTCTCGCTGTCCTTGTAGAGGTTGTTGACCTCCTTCTTGTTGATGGCGCCGACGGTCACCACCATGATCTGGATGGTGGCGCTGGTAGCGAAGTTGCGCACCTGGCCCAGCTTGCTGGATTCGTACAGGAAGAAGTCCACCGGCACGCCGGCATACATGCTCTTGAAGTGCTCCTCGGTGATCTGCAGCGACTTGTAGACGCCTTCCTTGATGGCCACCGACGGCACCACGATGACGAACTTGGTGAAGCCGTAGCGCTTGTTCAGCTCGAAGACGGTGCGCAGGTAGACGTAGGTCTTGCCGGTGCCGGTTTCCATCTCCACCGTGAAGTCGCCCGATGTCAGCGTGCTCGAAGGCGCCAGGCCGTTGCGCAGCTGCACGCCGCGCAGGTTGTCCAGCAGCTGGTCATCCACCAGGGTCAGGCGGTTACCCAGGCCCTTGTCGGTGTCGGCCACGCCCAGCGTTAGCTGCTGGTCGGGCAGCTTCATGGTGACGGTGAACTCGGTCCGGCAGATCTCCTGCCCTCGGAACAGGTCGCAGACGGACTCGATGGCCTGGAGCTGGTAGTCCAGGTTGGGCTCGAAGTGAAGCTTCATCGCATCGGCCTCACAGACTGCGAACGTTAGCGATGCCGTTCTGCTCCAGGATCGCGGCCATGTTGGTCTTGGTCACGTCATCGGCAAAGGCGCTGTCCCGGAAGACGCAGGTGGTTTCGCCAGCCGGTGCCAGCTCCTTGTGCCAGGCAATGATGTCCTGGGCGAGGGGCTCGACATCGCCTGCCTGAATCTGTGGATCCAGGCAGGCGATGAGCACGCCCCCAGCAACGCTCCGGAGTTGCTTGCCAGCGACAGTTCGGACCTGCGTTGGCACGCAAAGGTCGAGACCGAGCTTCAGCAGAAGTTCGGTCAGAACGTCGTCGTCCGTGCGGCCCGGCAGAAGATGTTCAGCGTGAGCCAGCAGGGTCAGAGCCATTCCGTCTGCTGCTGGGTTCCACGCGCGGATGTTGGACGAGTCGAGCCTGAAGACGCGGAAGCCGAAATCGCCGCCGAACAGGGGATTCTCAGTCTTCACCTTCGCTGCAGCGCGACGGATGCGCTCCTTGGTCAGCTCAGCGATATTGCGCGGTTTGCCAAATTTCTCGCAAAAATGCGCAGCTACCTTTTGCTCTTTGCGCTGGGGGTCAAGTGGTTCGGGGAATTGCACAAGCATGAACGAGCGACACCCCCCATCCTTGGTGTTCTGTGCCATAACCGCATGTGCAGTGGTTCCCGAGCCCGCGAAGAAGTCCATGCACAGAGCGGTAGGATCCCAAAAGGTAGCGGCACTGACAATTTTCCTCAGATACCCCGTTGGCTTGGGGTAATCAAAGGGAACTTCATCTTCAGCACATTGAAAGAGTTCGGCCAATTCGGCAAGCGCGTCCTCATTGGTTCCAACGCTCATAGGCAGAAAACTCGAAAGCGCCTTGTAGCCTTGCCGATGTTTAGCCTTAAGCGCCCTTAGGGAGAAGTTCGTTGTGCGAATGAAGAAGCGTGCGCCCTCGCGCAGCTCAAGATCTAAATTATCTTGAGTCCATACAAAAGGGCCTTTCAACCGGACTGGCCTAACGAATTTACCGCCCCGAACCTCAGTATCACTTAGCAACTCCACGCCGGACGAGCCCTCCCCGTAGAAGCCAGCTCTAAAAACTTGGTCCGCCATAGAGGTCTCTACTTTATCGGCGGGGAGGGTCAGCTCCTTTTCTGGGTTGGTCCTTTTGATTAGCGGCTGATCCTCTTCCTCGCCAGCGGCTTCGCCGTACAATTTGATCTCACCTCCGCCACCATAAACCAAAAGGCTCTCTGTTTTCTGTACAAACTCACTGGAAAGATGACTTCCTTTACGCTTCCTTTCCCAAGTAACCCGTCCCACGAAGTTCTCTTCGCCAAAGATCTCAGAGCAGATCGTCATCAATCCAGATAACTCCTTGTCGTCGATAGAAATGAAGATAACTCCATCCCGCCTCAGCAGGAGTTTGGCTAACTTTAGACGCGGGTACATCATGTTTAGCCAATTGGTGTGAAAACGCCCGCTGGATTCCGTATTGCTTGTTATCGTGCGGCCGCCGTCAATCTTTCCGGTTAGCGCCAGATAATTGCGAATACTGTTCTGGAAGTTGTCGGGATAAACAAAATCCGCGCCCGTGTTGTACGGCGGATCGATGTAGATCAGCTTCACCTTGCCGGCGTAGCTCTTCTGCAGCAGCTTCAGCACTTCGAGGTTGTCGCCCTCGATCATCAGGTTTTTCGTGGTGTCCCAGTCCACGCTTTCGTCCGGGCAGGGGCGCAGCGTGCCGGTGCTGGGCGTCAAGGCCAGTTGTCGCGCGGCACGCTTGCCGTGCCAGTTCAGGCCGTACTTCTCTTCGGCGTCGGTCACCGTCGCGTCGCCCACCAGCGCCTTCAGCACGTCCACATTGACGGCCGGGCCGTGTGGTCCCTCGGTCACCAATTCCGGGAACAGGGCCTTGAGCTGGGCCACGTTGTCGGCCACCAGGTTGGCGGATTGGGCCTCGGGGCTGGCCGCTTCGATCTTCTGCATCTTCGCGTCTTTCATTCGGTTGTTCTTGCTTGTTGGGGTGTACGCGTCACAGCCGCGCACGGGCCGCGTTCAGGTCGGCCTGCAGGCGCTGCAGCGCCAGGTTCAGGTCCACCTGTTTGGCGATCTGTCGTTCCTTGGCGGCCAGGCTGCGCAGGCGTGCCGCTTCTTGTTCCAGTCGTTGGCAGGCTCGCAGCGCGTCACGCTGGGCGGCGGCTGCGGTGGGGCCGCTGGGCAGGCGGAAGTTCCCCGTCAGGCGGGCGGCCTCCGCAGCGATGAGGCAGTCCATCCAGCCCTGGTACAGGGCCATCAAGTCCTGATGCGGCTGGCGGTCCAGGGCCATGGCCTCCAGCACCGGGCCCGCTACGGATGGGTTGCCGGTGTCGGGGCCAAGCAGCTCGGAGCGGACCAGCTCACCGTCGAGCACCGTCTTGCCCGCCTCATTCTGTGCAGCGCGCTTGTGGGCCAGGCTGAGGGCGAGCTGCGCCGGGGGCGATGGCGACCCGTCATCGGGCGTTGCTGCTGCACTGGGCACCAGAGCTTGAATCAGCAGCACGGGGTAGGGGACTGCCCGGTGCACCAGCTCGGCCAACCGCAGCCACTGCGATGCCTTGCCATGCGTCGCACGCACCTGCACGCTGAGCACGGCCACTTCCAGGTACTCGCGCCCGTCTGCACGGTGCTCGGGGATGGCCACGGTGCCGGGCTTCAGCGCAGCGATCCACTGCAGCTCCTCGATGCCGTCGGTCAGCAGGCGCCGGTCGGTCGCCGTCGGCGCGCCGTGTTCGGCCAGCATCTTCTTGGGCACGCGCTGGTCCACCCGTGCGCGCTCGGGCAAGGCAAGTGCCTTGACCACGTCGTCGGCGGTGAGGTGTTGCGTTGCCGTCATGGGGCCAGCGCAGCTCCGAAGGCCTTGACCGTGTCCTCGCTGTCGCGGCCCGACACGGTCTTGCCGGTGGCGGCTTCAATGAGCGCCAGCAATGCGCCGGCACGCAGACGGACGAAGGCGTCAAAGTCGTCTGCGCGCAGTGCGGCCACGGGGACTACATGCGAGGCCAGGAACTCGTCCAGGCTGGCGTGCGGCACCTGCTTGGCTTTCTGGATGCGGCCCAGGTAGACGCTGGGGGCGTCACCGCTGATGAAGCGGTTGGTGCCGGCGGCCAGCGGCGCCTTGTTGATCACGCTGTTCCACTTGTCTTTGGGCAGCTTCTGCTTCTCGCACCACGCCCGCGGGAAGATGTGGTGGATGTCGATGGCGTTGTTGAAGTAGGTGTTCAGGTCGATGGGCGTGCCGCTGACGAAGTCGCGCCCGCCGTGCTTCATCAGCAAGGCGGCCAGGCCCTTGTAGGCCGCCGCCAGGCGGCTCTGCAGCGACAGCAAGCGGGTGGGCCCGAAGTTGGCATCGCGCACCGTGCGCGGCTCGGTGACGCCGTCCAGCCAAGCCACCACGTCCTGTATATCCATCGCGAAGCGCGTCTCGTTGGCGCCCCCGTACAGCTCGCCGAGCACACCGCTCCAGTACCAACGCAACAGGCTTTGCTTGATGCCGTGCAGGGTTGTCCGTTCGCCCAGGTGG
>JAFEGB010000038.1 GCA_018240295.1 Pseudomonadota bacterium | reverse complement strand
GCTGCGGATGACGCGCTCGGCGGTCTGGTCGAGCTTGGCTTGCTCGATGGCGGTGCGCTGCGGCGCGTAGTCGTCGATGACGGCGAGCGCGTCGGCGAGCGTGAACAGCTTGCCTTCGAGCCACCCGGCGCGGTGACGGCGGCGAGCCCGAGCCGGTGCAGGGCGCTGGCGTCCTTCTCGCCCTCGACGACGAACAGCGGCCCGGGCGCGTCGAGCCGGTCGAGCCCGAACAGCGGGCGCGGCTCGGCGGCGGCACCGGCCTTGAAGCGGCCGGGCGCGCCGTTGAGCTTGAAGAACGGCACGACCAGCTTGCCGCCGTCGGCACGCTCGAAGCGCGCGACGTAGCCGAGCGGTTCGGCACCGGGCGCCGGGCGGTAGGCCCAGCAGTGGCGGAAGGCGGCGCGTTCGTCGGTTTCCTGATCGTGCCAGGTGGCGGGGATGCCCTCGGGCCGGCTCATGGGCGGGTTCTCCCGGTGAGCCAGCGCGCGGCCAGCTCGTCGACCGTCGTGCGGAAGTCGAGTCCGTGCCGCGCCTGGTGGAAGGCGAGCACGTCCCCGCCCTTCGCGCCGCAGGCAAAGCAGAGGTACGCGCCGCTGTCGAGGTTGACCCGGAACGATCCGCGCCGGTGGTCGTCGTGGAACGGGCACAAGCCCCCATCCACCCAGCCGGCGGCGCGCCGGGGCGCGGGCATGCCGGGCAGGGCTTCGGTGTAGTAGGCGGCCGGTTCGATCGCGGCCTTGAGCACGTCGGCGGAAAGGCGGCTCATGGGCGCGGCTCCGTTGTCGGCTGCAGGGCGGCTTCGAGCCGTTCGACGCGTGCCGTCAGCATGTCGAGCCGCTCGGTCACGTCCGGCCGGTCACGCGGCTGCAGTTCGTTCAGCAAGGCCAGCAGTTGCGCGCGCAGGCGTGCATCGGCTTCTGCCGGACCACGGTTCAGGGACGGAAACGGAATGACCGTGCTCATGCCTGCGCCCCTGCATCGAAGTCGATGAAGTCGCGCAGGTACGCGAACAGCGCCTGCGCGGCGTTCAGGTCGGCAGCGATCGTTTCGAGCGTGGCGGCGAAGTCGTCGGGTGCCAGGCTGGAGTTCTCGGCCGTCAGGTGCAGCAGCGAAGCGCAGCCGGCTGCGCGGCAGAGCAGCGTTTCGAGGCTGTTGCAGGGGTTGTCGCTATTGCAGATGGCGGACGCGATCTGCTGCGCGACGGCATCCGGGATGGCGCGCGTCATGCGTCCTCCCCGTTGCCCAGGCAGGTGAACAGGGCGGCATCGGTCGCACCGGCGGCGCGGGCATCGAGCAGCGCGGCGAGCGCGACCGGCAGCGACAAGCCCGGCAGGCGCGCGGTCGGGTCCATGTCCAGCCGCGGCAGCTCGCGCCCGACGTAGAAGCGCACACCGGCGAGTTCAGCGAGGCCGGCGGCGTGGATGGCGAGGCCGGCGACGGTGCGGCACAGGCGGTGCGCCGACTGATCGGCAACGGCGTGCGCGTGCTCGCCCTGCAGGCGCGTGAGCGCGGCACGCAGCACAGCCAGTTCCTCGACGGCGAGGCTTGTGAGTTCGTCGAGGGCTTCGAGGTGATCGAATCCGGCAGCGGGGTTCATGCGGCCTCCCCGAACAGCGGCAGCGTGCAGGGCTCGGCGGCACCGGCGCAGGCCTCGGCATCCACCAGCGGCGCGGCGACGGCGTACAGCGCCAGGGCGAGCTGTGCCGCGGCGTGCGGGCTCAGCGTGAACGGCCCGAGCGCGACACGGCCGGCGGCATCGAGGCGCGGCGCGAGGATCTGCGAAGCGCTGCCCTCGCGGCAGGCGACCGGCACGGCGATGCAGGCGGGCTCAGTCATGGCGCAGGCCCTCCATGTGGGTCTGCATCATGGCGAGCAGGTCGGCGAGCAGGTCTGCAGCGTCGTGCCGGTCGGACTGCCCGAGCACGGCACGGGCGATGTTCAGCGCGGCTTCGTGGTACGCGAACGCGGCCTGCGCCAGCACCACGGTTTGCCCCGGCGCAGCGAGGTTGCCGGCCATCCGGACATACGCGCCGGCAACCTCGGCATGCCGGGCCGCGGCTTCGAGTTCGAAGGCGAAGGCGTTCGCCTGGTGGATGATGTGCTCAGCCACGGCGCACCCCCTCGACGGCGGCGCCGTCCTGGTCGAAGTCGAGCCAGTCGGCCGCGGCGTAGTGGCGGGCGAAGTCCACCAGCGCGAAGCGCGCGAGCCAGTCGACCGAGCAGGTCGCGTCGGCGCTGGCGATGCCTTGCAGCGTGGCGAAGGTGTCGCGCGGAATGGCGACGGTGAGCAGCACGGTTGCGCCGTGCAGAACCGGATGGGTGTTCATGGTGCCTTCCTGTTGACCGCTTTCTGTGCGGCCCCTGAACGGCAGGGGCGCCGGGAGGCAGAAAACCGTCAACAGAACGGCGCGCGCTTTTCCCCTCGCGGGTGTCGTATCGGCGCGCCCTCCCGGCATGACTGGCGACGCCCGGCAAGGTGCCGGGCGCCCGTGGACCGGGCATGAAAAAACCGCCATGTCGGGGCGGGGTTCCGCTGTTGGGGAGTTTTCTGACTCCGGGGCGAAAGCCTGCCCGGCGCGGCGGCGGCCGGCCAGTTGAATGAGGCTATCCCGCGGCGGGGTGCGATAGGAAGCGGCGAAGGCGCAACGGTGGCGGGAATCGTGAATCCTCGCGGCGGCTGGTGTGTGGCTCATGTCCCGGCACCGGCCGCTGCCCGGCCTTCGCGGATCGCGGCGTACACGGTTTCATGCGAAACCCCGAACCGAGCCTGCAGCGCCTGCACCGACTCGCCGGCCTGCCAGGCGCGGAAGATCAGGCGCCGGCGCACG
>JAFEGB010000037.1 GCA_018240295.1 Pseudomonadota bacterium | reverse complement strand
GCCGATGAGGCCGCCGGTGAGCGCCATGCCGACGCGCCCCGGCAGCCGGTGCTGGCCGGCCGGCTGCGCACCGAGCGCGATCTGCGCCGAGACGGCGAGCACGAAGATCGCGAACACCAGCTTCAGCGTCGCGGTCGGCAGCGCATCGGCGATCTGCGCGCCGAGCCAGGCCCCGACGACGATGCCGGGCGCGAGCCGGCGCACCGGCTCCCACAGCACCGCGCCGCGCCGATGATGCGCGCGCACCGAGGACACCGACGTGAACACGATGGTCGCGAGCGAGGTGCCGAGCGCCAGATGCATGACGATGCCGTCATCGACGCCCTGCGTGTGGAACACCCAGGCGAGCGCCGGCACGATCACCAGACCGCCGCCGATGCCGAGCAGGCCGGCCATGACGCCGGCGAAGGCGCCGACCGCGAGACAGATCAGGAGGGTTTGCAGCAGTTCGGGCACGGGCGCGCTTCGTCCAGGATCAGGAAAAACAACGGAAAACCGGCGCGGCTTCGCGGGCGGACACAGGCGGCGGGCGCCGGCATTTGTGCTAGATTGCGCGCGGTTTTTCGCAAGCCCCCGCGCCGCGCGCCGGCGCGGCCCCGCATTCTAACGACAGTCCGTCCCGCCCGGCGATCGCCCGGCGGCGGTCGACGGACATGCATCCAGGGATATCCGGCATGAAGGTTCAGACTGTCTGCGTCCTCGGTGGCACCGGTTTCGTCGGCCGTGCCCTCGTCTCCCGCCTCGCCAACAGCGGCTGCAAGGTCCGGGTGCTGACGCGCCATCCGCAGCGCCGCTGCCGCGAGATCGAGGTGGTCCCGAACGTCTCGCTGCTCGCGATCGGCGACACGCCGCTGGCCGGGCACTTCAAGGGCTGCGACGCGGTGATCAACCTCGTCGGCATCCTCAACGAGGCCGGCAGCCAGACCTTCCGCGGCGTGCACGTCGAACTGGCGAAGCGCGTCGCCGCCGCCTGCGTCGAGGCCGGCGTGCCGCGGCTGCTGCACATGAGCGCGCTGAACGCCGATGCCGTGAACGGCGTGTCCGACTACCTGAAGACCAAGGGCGAGGGCGAGGATGCCGTGCATGCGACCGCCGGCCTGAAGGTCACGAGCTTCCGGCCCTCGGTGATCTTCGGTTGCGAGGATTCCTTCTTCAACCGCTTCGCCGGGCTGCTGAAGCTCGCACCGGTGCTGCCGCTCGCCTGCCCCGAGTCCCGCTTCCAGCCGGTGTACGTGCGCGACGTGGCCGCGGCCTTCGCGCAGGCCCTCGAAGACGAGCGCACCGTCGGCAAGCGCCTCGAACTCGGCGGCCCGCGCATCTACACGCTGAAGGAACTCGTCGAGTTCACGGCGCGCACGCTCGGCCTGTCGACGCTGGTCATCGGTCTGCCGGATTCGGTCGCGAAGCTGCAGGCGAAGCTGATGGACAAGCTGCCGACCAGGCCCTTCAGCCTCGACAACTACCGCTCGCTGCAGCAGGACAGCATCGTCGGCGGCGAGGACGGCTTCGCGCTGCTCGGCATCGTGCCGCGCTCGGTCGAGGGCGTGATGCCGCGCGAACTGCGCGCCCGCGATCACCGCGGCCCCTACGCGGCCTACCGCGCCAGCGCCGGACGCTGATTGCGCGATCATCCTGATCGATCCCTTCGAAAAGGCGCCTGCGGGCGCCTTTTTCATGCGGTCAGCCGATGACGCAGCCGGAGCGCGGGCGTGCGCGACGACGGGCGGCTCGGGTACCGTCCCGCTCTCCCTCCCCGCACGACGAGGCACGCACGATGTCGCTCAAGGCCACCTGGTATCGGGACAAGCTGCTGAAGAAGTTCCGCCGCGGTTTCCACGGCTATCCGGTCGCGACCGTCGCCTATTACGGCCCCGACGACCGGCTGGCGAGCAAGGCCGTGGTCGGCATCGCCCCGGACGAGAACGCCGAGGTCGAGATGCTGGAGCGCTGGTACGCGGAAACCGGCGACATCCGCCAGGATCCGGCGATCAGCGAAGCCATCGTTCGCTACATCGAAAGCCATGCGGTGCGGTCGGTGTTGACGCCGGGCCGCATCATCGGCTGCCCGCACGAGGCCGGCGTGCATTATCCCGAGGGCGGGACCTGCCCGGTCTGCACCTACTGGGCAGGGCGCGACCGGTTCACCGGCGAACGGCTGGACGGGGAGAAGGAAAGCGACGCCTGAGCGGCAGCGGCCGGCAGGGCAGCGCGGTTCATGCCGGATGGCCGCGCGACGGCGTCCGCAGGGCTTGGTCGCCGATCGGCTCCGGACGCCGGGGGCAGCCGCTGACGATCCGGCGTTTCAGCTTCCCGCCTGCGCCAGCGTCGTCCTGAGCCGGTGCACCGCGATCGCGAGAAACACGGCACCGATCGCGAGCATCGCGACGAACTGCGGCCAGATCACGTCGAATCCGGCCCCGCGGTACAGGATCGCCTGCACGATCGCCGTGAAGTGCGTCGACGGCGAGAACTGCATGATCCGCTGCACCGCAACCGGCATGCTGTCGAGCGGCGTGGCGCCGCCCGAGAGCATCGCCATCGGGAACACCACCGGGATCGACAGCAGCCCGAGCTGCGGCATCGAGCGCGCCAGCGTCGCGAGGAAGATGCCGATCGCCGCGATCGAGGCGCTGTAGACGAAGGCCGCAACCAGGAACAGCGCGAGCGAGCCGCGCGCCGGCACCGACAGCACGCCGTGGATCATCACGACGGTCGCAAACGTCGTGGCGACGACGATCACCAGCGCCGTCGCGCCGATCTTCGCGAGCATGATCTCGATCGGCGTCAGCGGCAGCACCAGCAGGTGTTCGAGCGTGCCCTGCTCGCGCTCGCGGATCAGCGCCGCGCCGGTCAGCACGATCGACAGCAGCGTGATGCTGTTGACGATCATCATCGGCCCCATGAACCACGGCATCTGCAGGTTCGGGTTGAAGGCGATGCGCACGACCTGCGTGACCGCCTGCGGCGCCTCCTGCCGGCGTCCGCGCACGAACTCGTCGATCTCGGCGCTGAAGATCTGCTGCAGGTAGTTCGCGCCGATGCCGGCCTGGCTCATGGCCGTGGCATCGACGTTGATCTGCAGCCGCGGCGCGCGTCCGGCGAGCACGTCGCCCTGGAAGCCGGGCGGCACGTCGACGACGAAGGTGAAGCGCCCGGCGTCGAGCGCGGCATCGACATCGGCGAGTGCCAGACGCTGCGGGTGCTGGAAGTACGGCGGCTGCGGCGCATCGAACAGCCGCGCCGACAGCGTGCTCGCGTCCTCGTCGACGAAGGCGATCGCGGCGTTGCGCAGCTCGATGCCGGTGGCCGTGGCATTCACGTAGATCAGCACGCTGAACGCGTAGACGATCAGCCCGAGCATGACGCGGTCGCGCCCGAGCGCGTAGAACTCGCGGCGCATCAGTTCGAGCACGTTGCGAAGCGGTGGCGACCGCACGCTCAGCGCTCCTGCTTCGGCAGCAGCCGCCACGCGAGCAGCACGTAGACCAGCGTGAAGCCGGCGAGCTGCAGGTACTTCGGTGCCAGCGCCGCGAAGCCGAGCGCCTTCGTGAAGGTTCCGACCGCGATCGCGAGGAAGTAGCTGGCCGGGAAGGAGTGCCCCATCACTGCTGCGCCGCCGCTCATCGACGACACCGGCGCGATCAGGCCCGAGAAGTTGATCGACGGCAGCATGGTCAGGATGAAGGTGCCGAACAGCGCCGCGATCTGCGTGCTCGTGACCGTCGAGACCAGCAGCCCGAAGGCCGAGGCCGCGATCACGTACAGCAGCGCCCCGAGCGCGAAGGCGGGGAGGCTGCCCTTCAGCGGCACGCCGAACAGCCACACGGTCAGCAGCGCCATCACCGCGGCGTTGACCAGTCCGAGGCCGGCGTAAGGCATCTGCTTGCCGAGCAGGAATTCGAGCCGCGTCGCCGGGCTCGCGTACAGATTGGTGATCGAGCCGAGTTCCTTCTCGCGCACGACGCCGAGCGCGGTCAGCGTCGCCGGGATCACCAGCAGCAACAGCGCCAGCACGCCGGGCACGATGGCGTTGACCGAGCGGAAGTCCTGGTTGTAGCGGAAGCGCACTTCGAGCCCGGCGAGTGGCGTCTGCGTCTCGGCCGGTGCCGGCCCGAGCTGTGCCGGACGCGGATCGGCGAGGAAGCCGGCGTGGATGCCGAGCAGGTAGCCGCGCGCGGTCTCGGCGCGGAACGGGATCGCGCCGTCGAGGCGCACGCCGACCTCGGGCCGGCGCCCGGCGCGCAGCCCGGCGCCGAAGCCGGGCGGAAGCTCCAGCGCAAAGCTCAGCTCGCCGGCGAGCAGCCGCGCATCGATGTCGCCGGACGAGGTCGCCGGGGCGCGTTCGGCCAGTTCGCGGATGCCTTTGAAGCTGTCGAGGTAGGCGCGGCTCTCGGGCGTGCGGTCGAGATCGAGCACGGCATAGGGCAGGTCCTCGACATCGAGCGAGATGCCGTAGCCCATGACCAGCATCAGCAGCAGCGTGCCGAGCAGCGCGAAGGCGAGGCGGATCGGGTCACGGCGCAGCTCCAGCGCCTCGCGCCACGCGAAGGTCAGCAGCCTGCGCAGCGAGAAGCCGTGGCCGGCACGCAGTTCCTCGCCGCCCGCCGCGAGGCCGGCCAGCGCGGCGGCGTCGGTCGTGGCCGTGGCCGGCGCCTTCGTCGAAGCCTGGCCCGGGCCGGCCTGCGCGTCTTCGAGCGCGCGGATGAAGGCCGCTTCCAGCGAGGCCGTGCCGCTCGCGGCGACCAGCTCCGCCGGCGTGCCCTGCGCCAGCACGCGCCCGGCGTGCATCAGCGAGATGCGGTCGCAGCGCGCCGCCTCGTTCATGAAGTGCGTCGACACGAAGATGGTCACGCCGTCGCGGCGCGCGAGTTCGCCGAGCAGGCGCCAGAAGTCGTCGCGTGCGACCGGATCGACGCCCGAGGTCGGCTCGTCGAGGATCAGGATCTCGGGCCGGTGGATCACGGCCACCGCCAGCGACAGGCGCTGGCGCACGCCGAGCGGCAGCGCATCGGCCACCGTGTCGCGCAGGCCGTCGAGGCCGAAGCGCGCGATCAGCGCGTCGATGCGCGGCGCAATGTCGCGCTCGGCGATCCTGAGCACGCGCGCGTGCAGCACGAGGTTCTGCTGCACGGTCAGCTCGCGGTACAGCGAGAAGGCCTGCGACATGTAGCCGATGCGCAGGCGCAGCGCCGGATCGGTGGCATCGACCGGCGTGCCGAACAGGCGGGCGTGGCCCTCGCTCGCCGGCAGCAGGCCGGTCAGCATCTTCATCGTCGTGGTCTTGCCGCAGCCGTTCGAGCCGAGGAAGCCGAAGATCTCGCCGCGCCCGATGCGGAAGCTCACGTGATCGACCGCCGTGAAGCGGCCGAAGCGCCGCGTCAGCCCCTCGGCCTCGATTGCGGCCTCCGCGCTTCCGTGCCCGGCCGGCCGCGGCGGGATCGACAGCGCCTGATGGCCGAGCCGGCGATGCTCGGGCAGCAGCGCGATGTAGGTCGCTTCGAGGTCGTCAGCCCCGGCCTGCGCCTTCAGCCCCGCCGGCGTGCCGGTCGCGAGCACGCGTCCGGCGTCCATCAGCACCAGCGTATCGAAGCGCTCGGCTTCCTCCATGTACGCGGTCGCCACCAGCACGCTCAGGTCCGGCGACTGCGCGCGCAGGCGCTCGACCAGCTCCCAGAACTGCCGGCGCGACAGCGGATCGACGCCGGTGGTCGGCTCGTCGAGGATCAGCAGTTCGGGCTGGTGGATCAGCGCGCAGCAGAGCCCGAGCTTCTGCTTCATGCCGCCCGAGAGCTTGCCGGCGGCGCGATCCGCGAACGGCGCGAGCCCGGTCGCCGCGAGCAGCGCATCGCGCCGCCGGCTGCGCGCCTGCGCGTGCAGGTTGAACAGGCGTGCGAAGAAATCGACGTTCTCGGCCACCGACAGCGTCGGGTACAGGTTGCGCCCGAGCCCCTGCGGCATGTAGGCGATGCGCTGCGCGAGCGCGTCGCGGTGCGCGTTCGAGCGCACGTCGCCGCCGAGCACCGTCACCGCGCCCTGCTGCAGGCGTTTGACGCCGGCGATCAGCCCGAGCAGCGTCGACTTGCCGACCCCGTCCGGCCCGATCAGCCCGATCATGCCGCCGGCCGGCAGCGTCAGCGTGCAGTCATCGAGCGCCGGCGTGCGGCCGTAGCGGTGGTGGACCGCCTCGATCACCGCGACCGGCGCGCGCTCCTCCCCGGGCCGCCCCGGAGCGCGGCTCACGGCCGGCACGGTTGCGAGAGCTCGGTGCAGGCCAGCCGCGGCGGCCACGCGGCCTGCGCATCGAGCTTCACGTAGGCCATGCCCGGCAGGCCGGGCTTGGCGAGCGCGCGGTACTGCGGCGGCACCTGCACCTGCGCCTTGACGCGGAACGACAGCCGCTCGCGCTCCTCGCGCGTCTCGACCGACTTCGGCGTGAACTGCGCGCGGTCGGATACGAAGCTGATGCGCGCCGGCAGCGGCCGGTCCGGGAAGGCATCGAGCAGCACGCGCGCCTCGGCCCCGAGCGCGAGCCGCCCGGCGACGGTTTCGGGCAGGAACACGGTCAGCCAGGTGTCGTCGAGGTCGATCAGCGTCAGCACCTTGCCGCCGGCCCCGAGCACCTCGCCGGGTTCGGCCAGCCGGTACAGCACGCGGCCGTTGCGCGGCGCGCGCAGTTCGCCGTCCTCGAGCGCGATCTCGAGCTGGCGGACCTGGGCGGCGGCGGCCTCGATCGCCTGCTCGGTCTCGATGATGCGGATGCGCGCGGCGGCGCGCGAGGCGACCGCGCTGCGCTGGCGATGCTGGTCGGCGTCGAGCTTCTCGCGCGGCACGCCGCCGGATTTCACGAGGCTCTCGGAGCGTTCGAGCTGCTGCTGCGAGTAGGTCAGCTCGCTGTCGGCCAGATCGAGCTGCGCACCGGCATAGTCGCGATCGGCCTGCGCGCGCTTCAGCTCCGCCCGCGCCCGCGCGAGTGCGGCGGCTTCCTCGCGCAGGTCCATGCGTGCCAGCACCTGACCGGCCGTCACCGTGTCGCCTTCGTCGACCAGCACCTCGGCGACGCGCGCCGCACGCTTGGTCGCAACATCCAGCTCGGTGGCCTCGGCGCGACCGTTGCCGGCGACGATGCCGGCCGGCAGCGCCTCGGCCTCGCGCGCCTGCCAGTAGCGCCAGCCGGCATAGCCGCCGCCGAGCGCGACGGCGGCGACGAGCAGCGGCACGACGATCTTCATGGCATCGACTCCCGGATCGGCTGGAAGGCGGCCGGAGTCTATCCGCCGCGGGCGGGGCTGCGCTGATCGGCGTCAGCCGCGCCGGGCATCGGACGTCGTCGCCGTCAGTGCAGTTCGACGTACTCGACCCAGACCAGCTCGCAGGCGCCGTTGCCGCTGTCCTCGCGACTCAGCGAACTGCGCCAGCGGAAGCCGTCCGCAGCGGTGGCCTCGACCAGCAGGCCGCCGAGCCGCACACGCTGACCGGGGCGGATCGCCAGCAACTGGCGTTCGACGCCGGCATCGGCCGGGATCAGGTGCAGGTTGGCGCTGGAGCGCACGATCCCGGCCGGCGCGAGCGGGGGCGGGTCCTGATAGGCCCAGGTGTAGAAACGTGCGCCCTGGCGGATGTCGAGCCGGTCGATGACTGACTGATCCGACATCCGGCCCCAGCCGAAGGCCACGTCGAGCGGCGCGAGCGCGGCACCGGCATCGAGGCGGTAGCGCTCGGTCGCCAGCGCACGGGCATCGAGCTCGAAAGCGGCGAGCGGCTGCAGCCGGAAGCCGCGCAGCTCGAATGGAGGCGCGGTGGTGAGGCTCTGCAGGGGCGTGGCGTCGACGATCTGCCCGGCCGGCCAGCGCAGCGGCCGCGTGGCCTGCCAGTGCCAGCCGCCCCAGACGAGCACCAGCACGGCGAGGATCAGGAGCCGGTGCATCGGGGCAGGCCGGCGGGCGGGCGTGAGCCGGACACTTGACTTCTGCCGGAAGTGACGGAAATGGGCGGCGACAGGAGGGAATCGTCAGTTTTTTTTACTGTGGATGATGCGCTGCACGAAACTCGCAGGCGCTTGCTGTTATTGCAAAAGATTAATCGAAAACCGGCTCCGGAGAGGCTGATGCGCCAGAACCAACCCGGCTGCCGCCGCGTCAGAGTGACAAAATCCGTCACTTTCTGCCCAGGAGGGCGACGGCAATTATGTACGGCGGACGTCGTAAAGAAATGTTTCGCTGCTTCAGCAAAGCATTCCGCTGCCGACGGGAGTCGGCAGCGGAATGTGTGTGTCCGGCAGCAGCGATGGGGCAGGAAGCAGGGGCCGGCAGGCCGGGATCAGGCTGTCGCCCCGCAGAACCGGCTCGACTCGGTGCAGTCGGGCAGGCCGAAGATGTGCGTGCTGAGTTCGCGGGTGCGACTTTCGACGCATTCGTTGCAGTCAGCAATGTGGCGGCTGCGCAGGCGCTCGACCGGCAGATGCAGCAGGACGGCCGGAGCACCGACTCGCTCGCAAGTGGTTTCGCTGCCGATGATTTTGAACGCCAGGGCCCGGCGATAGAACGCACTGTGACGCGGGTGGCATTCCACAAACACATCCGTGGCCCCGAACTGGCGGGCGGCCTTGGGCCAGCCGGTTTCGAGCAGCTTGCCCAGCACCTGCATGACCGGGGCATCCGAATCGATGGCGAAGCGGATGAACTCGCACAGGACATGGCCATCGGCACGGTACTGGTTCAGCAGCGGGCCATAGCGGTGATCGGCAAGCAGCCCTGCGGCCTGGCTGTCGACCCGGATCGTCAGCGTGGCAACGGCCCGGTGGCCGTGCAGCGCCAGCAGCGTGATCTCCTGCGCGCAAGGCCAGGAAAACGGCGGGGGCAGGTAGCCGGCCTTGCGGTACTGCTGGCTGAGCAGATCATGCGCAAGCATGCGCTGCACATGGGTTTCTGCGACCTCGATCCGGATCGCATCAATGCCGATCCGGTTGTTCCTGTCTTCCTGAGCATGGGCCGGGAGGCGCATCGCTAACACCTCAAACATTCCTGTCACGACCGGTACCCTCCTTGTACCCAGGCGCGACACTAGCTGGCTTCCTCGCCATGCGCGGCGGGAAGTTGATGGCTGCTGACGGTAAACGTCGGAAGCTGGGCCCGCTTCTTGAGCCGGGCGCTGACGCATTCTGCAAAGCAAGTTGCGAGCCATGGCGTGGCGACATCTTTCGACAATGGTCGAAGCGATGGCGCTTCTCTACCCTACGTTTCCCGCCACGATCCGGTTACAGGAAAACGCTCCGGATCAGGGCCTTGAGGTGTTGAAGCGGATTGAACGTCCTGACAGTGACTGGCCGGTGGTCCGGAACTCGTCGCAGGCTTGCCGTGCGCAGGCCGCTCGGCGGGTGTCAGGATTTTTAACGCTGCATTGCACCATCGCGGACCGCAACGATGCCCGCCTCAGGCCGTGCCCGGGGCTCTCCGTCCGCGTCCGGGGCGCAGCAGGTTCAGGCAGGCTTCGGTCGAGGCCATGTCCAGCGCCGTGAAGTCATCGAGCGAGCGCAGGCTGGCGTCGGCCCCGGCGGCGAGCAGCGCCTGCACGACCCCGGCCTTGCCGGCCGAGGCTGCGTACATCAGGCAGGTCGCGCCGTTGTCGTTGAGGTTGTCGGGGCTGGCGCCGGCGTTCAGCAGGATGTCGAGCGTGTCGGCATCGTCGCTGAAGCAGGCGAGCCACAGCGCGGTGTTGCCGTCGGCATTGCGCGATTCGAGCGGTGCACCGGCGATCACCAGATCGGCGACCCGATCGGCCAGTCCGAGGCGCGCGGCGCGCATCAGCGGCGTCGTGCCGTTGGCAAGTCGCGCATCGAGATCATCCGCCGGATAGCCTTCGGCCTGCAGCCAGTCGGCGAGCACCGCCGGCAGCGGTTCGCGCGGGGCAACGCCGCGCACCGCCTGGATGCCCGCCGCCCGGTGCGCACGCCAGGCTTCCCAGCCGCCGGCGAGATCGCTGACCTGCGTGAAGCCGAAGTCCGCGAAGGCCTGCGCGACCGCGCGGCTGGCGTTGCCGTGATGGCAGTAGATCAGCACCGGCTGGCGACGCGGCGTGCCGAGCAGCGCGGCATCCATGCCGGCATCGTCGAGGTGTCTGGCGCCGGGCAGATGATCCTGCGCGAAGAACGGCTTCTCGCGCACGTCGAAGACGCTGGCCAGGCCGGTGGCGAGCAGGGTTTCGGCTTCGGCCGGACTCAGGCGGGTGTAATGGCGATCGCTCATCGGCGGCAGGCTCCGGGGCAGGCGGAAAGGGACGGGGCAGGGGAATCAGCGGCGGTCGGGATACGGCGGCTCGCTGGCGATGCGCGCATCCGGCTGCGGCCGGCCGACCGTGAAGTGGTACAGCGACTGGAAGCGCGCATCCGCGAGCCCGAGCAGCGCGTGCACGGCGTCATCGAAGAAGCAGCCGATGCCGGTGCCGCGCAGGCCCTCGGCCTCGGCGTGCAGGTACAGCGCCTGCGCGATCAGCCCGGCCTCGTGATGCAGTTCGCGATACGCCCAGGGGGCGGCGGCGAGCGTGGCATCGAACTCGGCGAGCAGCGCCAGCGTGAAGGTGCAGTCGGCCGCAAGCGCCTGATGGCAGCTCAGCGTGCGCGTGATCTTCGCGGTCGTGCCATCGGCGAGCCGGTACAGCGGCAGATGCGCCGGCACACCCTCGGGTTTGTCCCAGCTGAAGCCCTCCGACAGCGCCGAGCGCAGCGTCGTCACGGCGGACGCACTGCGGGGCAGCACGTAGACGCCTGCCGCCAGCCCCTCGACGCGGTGCACGAACAGCAGCGGATGCACGCGCACCGGCGCATCCAGCCCGCTCCACGGCGGCAGGCCGGTGCGCGGCAGCAGCGCATCGAGCAGGCGCAGGAAGGAAGCGAGATCCTGCTGCGCGTCGCGCACGAAGCGCTGCGCGCTGCGCCGTGCGCGGATCAGTGTCGCGGCGCGGACCTCGGTTGCAGCGGGCTGCAGCGGCGGCAGTGCGGCATCCGCCGGCGATGCGTGCTCCGACACGCCGGCCGGCCGGCGGCTGG
>JAFEGB010000036.1 GCA_018240295.1 Pseudomonadota bacterium | reverse complement strand
GGCAGCGCGAACGGCAGATCGACCAGCGCATCGACCAGCCGCCGGCCCGCAAAGCGGTAGCGCACCAGCACCCAGGCGACGATCAGCCCGAACACGGCATTGATCAGGGCGGCGATCAGCGCCGCACCGAAGGTCAGCCGGTACGAGGCCAGGACGCGCGGCGCCGTGACCGCGGTGACGAAGCCGTCCCAGCTCAGGCCGGCGGCCTTCAGGAAGGTCGCCGACAGCGGGATCAGCACGATCAGCGCGAGGTAGCTCAGCGTGATGCCGAGCGCCAGCCCGAAGCCGGGCAGCACGCGCGGCGTGCGCGCGCTCGCCGGTGACAGCGCCGCCATGTCAGCGGCTGCCGGGCTGGTAGAGGCGGTCGAACTCGCCGCCATCGGCGAAGTGCTTGCTCTGCACGGCGCTCCAGCCGCCGAAGTCGTCGATGCCGAACAGCTCGATCTGCGGGAAGCGTGCGCTGAATTCGGCGGCGATCGCCGCATCGGTGGGCCGGTAGCCATGCTCGGCCGCGATGCGCTGGGCGGCCGGCTCGTAGAGCCCGCGCAGGTAGGCGTCGGCGAGCGTCTGCGTGCCGCGTCGTTCGACAACCTTGTCGACGACCGCCACCGGCGGCTCGGCCCGGATGCTGGTCTTCGGCACAACGATCTCGAAGGCGTCGCTGCCGTATTCCTTCAGCGCCAGCAGGGCTTCGTTCTCCCAGGCGAGCAGCACGTCGCCGATGCCACGCTGCACGAAGGTCGTCGTCGAACCGCGGGCGCCGGTGTCGAGCACGGGCACGTTGCGGAAGACCTTTTCGAGCAGGGTCCGGGCCGAGTCCTCGCTGCCGCCGGGCTGCCGGAGTGCCCAGCCCCACAGCGCCAGGTAGTTCCAGCGGGCACCGCCGGAGGTCTTCGGATTCGGCGTGATCACCGCCACCCCGGGCCGGGCCAGATCGCCCCAGTCCTTCAGGCCCTTCGGGTTGCCCTTGCGCACCAGGAACACGATCGTCGAGTAGTACGGCGTGCTGGCGTGCGGCAGGCGCTTCTGCCAGTCGCCGGCGATCAGGCCCGACCTGGCCACGGCGTCGATGTCACCGGCCAGGGCCAGCGTCACGACATCGGCGGCGAGCCCGTCGATGACCGAGCGCGCCTGCTTGCCGGAACCGCCATGGGACTGGCGGATCGTCAGCGTGTCGCCCGGATGCCCGGCCTGCCACTCGCGCACGAAGGCGGCGTTATAGGCCTGATACAGCTCGCGCGTCGGATCGTAGGAAACATTCAGCAGTTCGAGATCGGCGGCATTCACGTTGCCGCTGCCGGCGAGGCAGCAGGCCGACAGCCAGCCGAACAGGGCGGCGCGCAAGGGCAGGAGAGTCATGGATCACCGTACGAAGCGGAAAGAGCGGGTACGGTGGGATGAGCAAACGGCGTGCCGACTTCGCGATTTTTAATAACTCAATGATTGGTTTTCCAAAACAAAATATTCCATATGAATATTCATGCTGTTTTATCCGTCATATATTCTGGTATCTATCTTATTTACTGATATATCCGTCAAATATGCTCGAACATCATTCTTCCGATGAACCGACGCAAGCCCTCTTGCTGGCCTTGCTCGACCTCTGGCAGTTCGTCGCCCGCCCGGTGGCGGCGGGACGCCTGGATGTCGTGCTGCCGGACATCACGCGCATCCTGGGCCGGGCCCTGCCGGTCACCGCGCTGGAGCTGCTGATTCCCGATGCCGGCAATCAGCAGCTGCGTGGCTGGCGCTGTGAGGCTGCGGACGAAACCCGTTCCTCGCGCTGCCCGCTGCCGGCTGCCGAGCTCAGTGCACTGACGAGCTGGTGTGCCGCCTCGACGATCGAAACGACCAACGGCCGCAGCCGGCCGCGCTGGCTCAAGGCCCTGCCGACGCTGTCGGCCTCGCGCGCCGATCTCGTGTCCGGCGCGGGGCCGATGGCTGCACTGGGACTGGCCGGCTCTGCCGGAGAACACAGTGCGCTGGCGCTGCTGCATCTGCGGGCGGGGGCCGGGATCGGACCCGGCCTGCGGGGCTGTCTGGCGCGCATCGCGGCGGGTTTGCGCACCTTGCTCGACTGGCAGGACGTGCGCAGCGAACTGAGCGGGCTGCACGAACTCGTCAGCCAGCTGCGCGACCGCGAGCCGGTGCGCAGCACGGAAACCATCGTCGGCGCTGATGGCGGGCTGCGGCCGGTGCTGGAGCGCGTGCGCCTGGTGGCGGCGACCGATGTGCCGGTGCTGATCCTCGGCGAGACCGGCTCGGGCAAGGAGGTCATCGCCCGTGCGATCCACCAGGGCTCGCCGCGCACCGGCCAGGCCTTCGTGCGCGTCAACTGCGGGGCGCTGCCGCCGGATCTGATCGATACCGAGCTGTTCGGACACGAACGTGGCGCCTTCACCGGTGCTGCTGCAGCCCGGCGTGGCTGGTTCGAGCAGGCGGATCGCGGCACGCTGTTCCTGGACGAGATCGGCGAACTGCCGCTCGCCGCGCAGGTGCGCCTGCTGCGCGTGCTGCAGGACGGCACGCTGAACCGCATCGGTAGTGAAACCCCGCTGAACGTCAACGTGCGCGTGGTCGCCGCCACGCATCGTGATCTGCCTTCCATGGTGCTGGCGGGGCGCTTTCGCGAAGATCTCTGGTACCGGCTCGCAACGTTTCCGGTGCTGCTGCCGCCCTTGCGGGAGCGCAAGGCGGACTTCGCCGATCTGGCGGCCCATTTCGCCCGCCGCGCCGCGCACCGCTTTGGTTTTCCGGTCGTGCAGCCGACCGGGACCGATGTCGCCCTGCTGAGCGCCTATGACTGGCCCGGCAATGTCCGGGAATTCGCCGCCGTCATCGATCGGGCCCTGCTGCTCGGCGAAGGGCGGTCGCTGGACGTGGCCACGGCGCTGGGTGCACCGCGGGTGCAGGCCCTGCAGCCGGTCGCTGCCGGCCTGTCCCCGTCTCCTGTCCCGATGGCCGGTGCGCCCGGGACACTGGCGACACTCGACGAGGCGATGCGCTCCCACATCGCCCGCGCGCTGGAGATGACGCATGGCCGCCTCGAAGGTCGCCATGGGGCAGCGCTGCTGCTCGGCATCAATCCGCACACGCTTCGCGCCCGCATGCGCAAGCTGGGTCTCGACCCGGCGCAGTTCCGTCCGCACTGACGCCGGCATGGTCTGGCACGGCTGATCGACACGACCGGTGCTCAGTCCGGCTCGCGATACCGGTACAGCCGCAGCGCCGGGATCAGCGGCGGACCGTCGATGCGCCGGTCCGAGCGCAGCAGGCGGCTGGCAGCGCTGCGAACCTGCGGGCCGCGGGCCGGGTGAGCGGGCAGGGGAGCGCCTGCTGCGAGCGGGAACAGGATCGGCAGATGCACGTGCAGCAGCTTGCGGCGTACCTGCTCGGTCCGGACCCGCACCATTACGCCGCGTCGCAGGCGTTCTTCCTCGCCATAGCCGTCCCGGAACACGAGATTGGCGACCAGATTCGGTGCCAGGTTGCGCATCTGCGCAAAACGCTCGCTGTCCGGATACTGGCTGAGGATCTGCCGGTACACGGCGCGCGCGGCATGCGTGTCCGGCAAGGCCTCGACCAGTTCCAGCGCCTGGTCGCGCGTCAGCGCCCGGATTGCCCGCGCACTGCTCGCATAGGAAAAACCGACCCGCACCGGTGTTTCATCGAGCACCGGCACATGCCGGTACGCCTGGACCAGATGCACGCGACCGATGCCGCCGGCGCTGAGGGCACGGGCCAGATCGGGATCGCGGGCATGCCAGGTTTCGAGCATTTCGGCCAGTGCCCGGTTACGTTCGCTGGTCTTGCCGCGAAACTGCAGCACGACGGTCTTGAAGGCATCCTTGGCTGCATTTGCAGCCTGCGCGAGCGTCAGCGTTTCGGCGCAGCAGCCGATCAGCCCGATCGAGGTCACCGTCATGCGAGCATCCTCGACTTCATCGCCATACCAGATATCCCGGATCAGCGTCGCTGCGCGCGTGCGGATTTCGGTGACCGGTGCCTCATCCAGCCACGCGGCCCGATCCTGGTCAGCTCCGATGGCAGTTGCCAGATCATCCAGAGATTCATGCAGTTGCCGGAATCGCTCCAGCAGTTCGATACGCAGGACCGCATCGACGGGCGGATGGTCAGACATGGGCACACCCTGCGGCAGGAGCTTGATGGTGTGAAATTATATCATCATATTTTTAATCACCCGAAATTCAGAAATCCTCCCAAATTCCAGACAAGACACATACAACGTCAGCAAAAGAAATCCGACGCAGATCCAGCCATTGCATCGACGTTCGCATCCACATGGATTCCAGCCTCTGGAAGATCATCGGACCGAGCAGTGCAAGGGGCGACCGGATGCACAGGGGTTGAAGGCGTTCGAAAAAGCAGGAGGCGACTCGAAAACAACCGGAAGGTGAGCAGGGTGCTCCTGGTGGAAAGGGGAACATGATCCGATCGTCGGCATCGAGGAAAATCGGGTTTCATGACATCTCTAGCTTATTTGACATAATATACATTATGAGGCTCCAGATACAGTCCGTGTCATGGCTCCCTGAAGCCTTGAACCGACCGTCTTCCGGGCTGGTGATGCCTGTGTCCCGACACCCATGAACGCAAACCGCCAACGCCCGTCGTCAAGCGCCGAAGTGGCTGCCTTCCTCCAGCAGATGGCGCATCCAGCCGGAACGCGAACTCATCCGCTCTGCGTTATGCTTCTCCGGAATATGCGATGCCGATGAGGTCGGGTCAGTGAAACTGCAGCAGCTGCGCTACCTGTGCGCAATCGCCAAGAATCAGCTCAACATCTCTGCCGCAGCCGAGAGTCTGTTCACGTCGCAGCCCGGGGTGTCCAAGCAGGTGCGACTGCTCGAGGACGAACTCGGGGTCGAGCTGTTCAACCGCAACGGCAAGCACCTGACCCACATCACCCCGGTCGGCCGGCACATCATCGCCCGCGCCGAGGCGATCCTGCGCGAAGTCCGCAACATCCAGATCCTCGCCGAGGAATTCCGCGACGATGCCCGTGGCACACTGTCGATCGCGACCACGCATACCCAGGCCCGTTATGCGCTGCCGCCGATCATCAAGACCTTCCGGGCCCGTTACCCGGAAGTCGTGCTGCAGCTGCATCAGGGCTCGCCGACCCAGATTGCCGAGATGGCCGCCTCCGGCGCCGTCGATTTTGCGATTGCGACCGAGGCGATCGAGGAATTCCATGATCTGGTGATGATGCCCTGTTACCTCTGGAACCGCTGTGCGCTGGTGCCGCAAGGCCATCCGCTGACCGGATCGACGCCACTGACGATCGAGGCCCTCGCCCGGCATCCGCTGGTGACCTACGTGTTCGGATTCACCGGCCGCTCGCAACTCGACGAGGCGTTCAAGGCCGCGCGCCTGCATCCGGAAGTTGCGTTCACAGCCACCGATGCCGATGTGATCAAGACGTATGTCCGCATCGGCCTTGGCGTCGGCATCATTGCGCGCATGGCCTGGGATGCCGAAGCTGACCGGGATCTGGTCGCGCTCGATGCCAGCCATCTGTTTGCGCCCAACACGACCAAGATCGGTTTCCGGCGCGGCACCTTCCTGCGCCAGTTCCAGTACGACTTCATCCAGCTGTTTGCACCGCATCTGACGGCGCAGGTCGTGCAGACCGCCGAAGCTTCCGAATCCCAGGAGGCGCTGGATGAGCTGTTTGCTTCTCTGGAATTGCCGGAATATTGATGGATGTGGTGGAAGGAACAAAACCGGATTTTTGATCAGTATAAAATATGATGGTATAAAAATTATATGATTATAAAGAAACAAGGCGCCGTTTGGCGCCTTGTCGGGTTTCGTCCGCCCGTCTGCACATTGCAGACTGCGGCTCATGCCCAAGG
>JAFEGB010000035.1 GCA_018240295.1 Pseudomonadota bacterium | reverse complement strand
GAGGACGAGATCGCTGCCGAAATCGAGGCGGCCCGCGCCGAGCGTCGCACCCGGCAACCGTCCTGATGCGGATCGTCCTGGATACAACGTCGTGCTGTCGGCGCTGCTGTGGCGCGGCACGCCGTACCACTTGCTGAGCGCCATCAGCCAGCGTCCCGAACTGCGGATCTACAGCAGCACGGCGCTGCCCGAAAAACTCGCCGACGTGCTGGCCCGCCCCACCGCGAACCGGCGACTGACCCTGATCGGCAGATCAGCCGGCGCTGTGCTGGCCGATTACGTCGAGGCCATCGGGCTGCCGATCCCGGCAGCGTGCCGCGCGTGGTGGCCGGCGATGTCGATGACGATCAGGTCATTGCCGCCGCAGTCGCGGCGTGCGCCGACCTGATCGTCACCGGGGATCGCAAGCATCTGCTGCCGCTCGGCAGCCATCAGGGTATTGCGATCGTCGAAGCCGCCGAAGCGCTCCGGCAGATCACCGGCACCTGATCGCAGCCCCTGCAACTGCAAAGCCCCGGCGTCCGGGAGGGATGCCTGCGCGCCAGCGGCTGATCCCTGCGCGGCATGGACGGGGCCTTGCGCGTCATCGGCCAATCCTTGCGCAGCAGACCCGGACGCCCCTGAAACAGCCGCGGCCCGCCCGGTTTCCCGGACGGGCCGCATCTGAGCATCGGGCGGGCCGAAGCCCGCCGGTTCAGGCCGCCAGCGTCAGCAGCAGGCCGTTCAGGCGCTTGACGAAGGTCGCCGGGTCTTCGAGCGTGCCGCCTTCGGCGAGCGTCGCCTGACCGAACAGCAGGTGCGCGAGGTCGGCGAAGCGCGTGTCCTCGGCCTCGGCATCGAGGCGCGCGATCAGCGGGTGCTCGGGGTTCAGCTCCAGCGTCGGCTTGCTGCCGGGCACGTCCTGACCGGCTTCCTTCAGCAGCCGCTCCAGATGCGCGCTCATCGCGTATTCCTCGACGACGAGGCAGGCCGGCGAATCGGTCAGGCGCTGCGACAGGCGCACGTCCTTGACCGCGTCACCGAGCACGGTCTTCACGCGCTCGACCAGGCCCTTGAAGCGCTCCTCGACTTCCTTCTGCTGCGCCTTTTCCTCGTCGGATTCGATCGCGCCGAGATCGAGCGCACCCTTGGCGACCGACACCAGACGCTTGCCGTCGAATTCTTCGAGGTGCGACATCAGCCACTCGTCGACGCGCTCCGACATCAGCAGCACCTCGATGCCCTTCTTGCGGAACACTTCGAGGTGCGGGCTGTTCTTCGCGGCGGCGAAGGAATCGGCGGTGATGTAGTAGATCGCCGTCTGGCCTTCCTTCATGCGCGCGACGTAATCGGCGAGCGAGACGCTCTGCTCCGGCGTGTCGGCCTGGGTCGTGGCGAAGCGCAGCAGCTTCGCAATCTGCTCGCGGTTGGCGTAGTCCTCGCCCGGGCCTTCCTTCAGCACGCGACCGAATTCCTGCCAGAAGGTCGCGTACTTTTCGGGTTCGTTCTTCGCGATCTCTTCAAGCAGGCCGAGCACCTTCTTGACCGAGCCGGAGCGGATCGAGTCGATGACCTTGTTCGACTGCAGCAGCTCGCGCGAGACGTTCAGCGGCAGGTCGTTGGAATCGATGACACCGCGCACGAAGCGCAGGTAGCGCGGCATCAGGTGTTCGGCGTCATCCATGATGAACACGCGCTGCACGTACAGCTTCACGCCGTGCTTCTGGTCGCGGTCCCACAGGTCGAACGGCGCACGCCCGGGCACGTACAGCAGCGAGGTGTACTCGTACTTGCCCTCGACGCGGTTGTGGGTCCAGGCGAGCGGGTCCTGGAAGTCGTGGCCGACGTGCTTGTAGAAGGCCTTGTAGTCGTCGTCGCTGATGTCGCCCTTCGCGCGCGTCCACAGCGCCGAGGCCTTGTTGACCTGCTCGATCTCGCGGGTCGCCTCGCCGCCTTCCTCCTCGGCCGGCTTGCTGACGGTCAGCATCACCGGCAGCTGGATGTGATCCGAGTACTTGGTGATGATCGAGCGCAGCCGCCAGTCGTCGAGGAACTCGGCGGCTTCCTCGCGCAGGTGCAGCGTCACTTCGGTGCCGCGCGCGGCCTGCTCGATGGATTCGAGCGTGTAGTCGCCCTCGCCGGCCGATTCCCAGCGCACGCCGTGTCCGGCGGTCAGGCCGGCGCGGCGCGTGGTCAGCGTCACGCGCTCGGCGACGATGAACGCCGAATAGAAGCCGACGCCGAACTGGCCGATCAGCGAGGCGTCCTTCTGCTGGTCGCCGGAGAGCTGCTCGAAGAAGGCGCGCGTGCCGGAACGGGCGATCGTGCCGATGTTGTCGATGACCTCCTGACGGCTCATGCCGATGCCGTTGTCGCGGATGGTCAGCGTGCGCGCGTCCTTGTCGGCGGCGATGTGGATGGCGAGCGTCGCGTCGTCCTCGAACAGCGCACCATCGGTCAGGGCCTCGAAGCGCAGCTTGTCGCAGGCATCGGACGCGTTGGAGATCAGCTCGCGCAGGAAGATCTCCCGGTTCGAATACAGCGAGTGGATCATCAGGTGAAGGAGCTGCTTCACCTCGGTCTGGAAGCCCAGCGTTTCCTTGTGCGTATCGACGGTCATGGTCGGATCGGTCTCCGGCTCGGTGGATGAGGGAACGCGGCCGGACATGCGGGCACCGGCCGGCGGTTTCAAGTCCCCCGGCTGCATCGGGGCGCCACGGCGGTTTGCGGCGTCTGCGCGGACGCCTCCGCTGGCCGCACATGCGGCATTTGCCGGTTGTGGCCGACCGCCGGAGCACGGAACCTGACCGTACCGTCACTTGACGCTCCGGCGGACGGCAGCCAGCTTGATCGCCAATTCCGAGCGATTTTCACGGTTACTCGGGTCAGGCACGGATTCATGCCGCTCCCACGCAGGAACGGCAGGCCGCCGCCACCGCATCCATCACTGGCTTTTCCGACCGGCTCCCGCCGGTTCCAGCTGAAGCGCAGTACCCGTATCGAGCCGGGCCACGGGGCCGGTCCGCGCTTGCGAACGAATGCCGGCAGATGCCACGGGAGGCCACACCATGCCGCAATCGCCACGCCAGTCCGCCACCGCCGGCATCGTCGCCGCCGGTGTCCTGCTCGTCGCCGCCACGGCCGCCGGCCTGTGGGCGATCCAGAAAAAACACGCCATCGACCTGGAGGCGACGCGCGCCGCCTACATCCAGGAAAGCCACCAGCGCCTGCTCGCCCGTCGCGAACAGGTCGAGATCGAACTCGGTGCGCTGGCGCGCGGCCTGCGCGCGATCGCGCGTCTGCCGGCCGTGCAGGCGCAGGGTCCGGCCGGAGCCGCCGAACCGGAAACCGCCGCAGCAATCGGCGAAATCTTCCTCGGCCAGCAGCGCCTGCGTCCGCAGCGGCTGCTGGTGGTCGGCACCGGCAGCGATGCGCCGATGCCGTACCGGCTCGATGCCGTGACCGTGCTGCCGTGGACCGCCCCGCGCAAGGCCGCCAGCGCCGACTGCACGGCGCGCAGCGACGCGCTGCTCGACGAACGCCTGCGCGGGCAGCTCGCATACCTGCAGCAGCAGCACCCGCGCGCCAACGCCGTGCCGTGGTCGGCCTATCCGGCGATCGGCGCCCGGGCGGTGCCGGACTGCCTCGATCCGGACGGTGCCGGCCACTTCCTGTGGACGGTGCCGGTCTACGCCACCGATGGCACGCTCAGCGGCGCGGTCGCCGTCGTGCTGCCGTCCCGCGCGCTGGCCGCCGCCATCGGCGCCGGTGCCGAGGACGGCAACTTCGCGCTCTACAACGCCGATCACGATTATCTGGTCGCCGGCGGTCCCGGCGGCGAGGCCGGCCGTGCTGCCGGCTGGATCCGCCAGCAGCGCGCCGCCCCCGACACGATCTACTCCGAAACCATGCCGCTCGGCCTCGCCGGCGCGGCGCGCGGCTGGCTGGTCTGGTACGGCCGCCCGGACAGCGACTGGGCCACGCGCCCCGACGTGCTCGGTGCCGATCGCTTCCACCGGCTGGCGCAGGCGGTCGTGATCGGCCTCGCCGTGGTCGCGGCGCTCGCGCTCGCGCTCGGTGCCCGTCGCCGGCGCGTGCTCGAACGCCTGGTCGCCGAACGCACGCGCGAACTGCACGAGAGCCAGGCGGCGCTGGTGCAGGCCGGTCGCCTCGAAGGCCTCGGCACGCTCGCGGCCGGCATCGCCCACGAGATCAAGAACCCGCTGGCCTGGACGCGCAGCAACCTCGATGTCTGCGTCGATCACGCCCGCACGCTGGCCAGCCTGAGCAAGGACTGGCGCGAGGCGCAGCAGCCCGGGGCCGACACCGATGCACGCGCGCTGAAACTCGGGCGCACGCTGATCGCCGCCGAAACCTTCGTACGCGAGGAAACGGCGACCGAGCTGATGCAGCTGCTCGAAGACTGCGCCGACGGCACCACGCGCATCCAGGCCATCGTCGAGGCCGTCGGCAGCTTCAGCCGGCTCGACCAGCGTCAGGTCGCCAGCACCGAGATCCCGAAGCTGGTCGCGAGCGTGCTCAGCATCGCCGGCTCGGAAATCCGCAAGTGCGGCGCCCGGATCGACACCCGCTACGCCGAAGACCTGCCGGCGATCATCTGCGCACCCGGCCAGCTCGCGCAGGTGCTGCTGAATCTGGTCGTCAACGCCTGCCACGCCATGCAGGGCGCCGCCGAGCACCGGCTGACGATCAGCGCCGAGCTGCACGCGCGGGGCCGGCGCGTGCGGCTGGTGGTCAGTGACACCGGCTGCGGCATCCCGGCCGAGATCCGCGACCACATCTTCGATCCGTTCTTCACGACCAAGGACGTCGGCAAGGGCACCGGACTCGGCCTGCACCTCGCGCACCAGATCGTGCGTGCCCACGGCGGACGCATCCTCGTCGACAGCACGCCGGGGCGCGGCGCGAGCTTCACGCTCGATCTGCCGGTCGATGCCTCCGCCGAACTTGCCGCGGCCGCTCCGGTCGATGCTGCGGCCACCACCGCTGCCGCCCCCCGCCCGGCCGGCAATCCGGACCCGTCCGAACCTCTGCGCCCGCTGGGCGCGGCTGCCTGAGGGACCCCCGATGAGCACGACGCCGCATCTCGTTCCTGTTCCCGTTTCCGGCACCCGCCCGCAGCCCGCCGGCAGCAAGCTGCCGACCGTGCTGTTCGTCGATGACGAACCACCGATCACGCGTTCGCTGTCGGCGCTGTTCCGGCGCACCGGCCAGTACGCGGTGCTGACCGCCAACTCCGCCCGGGACGCGCTGGAGCTGCTCGGCACGCACGACATCGACGTGATCGTCAGTGACCAGCGCATGCCGGGCATGACCGGCGTCGAGCTGCTGCGCGAGTTTGCGACGCGTTCGCCGCGCACGATGCGCATCCTGCTGACCGCGTGGTCGGACCTCTCGGCGATCACTGCCAGCATCAACGAAGGCGAAGTGTTCCGCTTCGTGCAGAAGCCCTGGGGCAACGACCTGCTCGCGACCGTCGCCGTTGCCGCCTCCGCCTCGCTGGCCCCGGCCAACGAACCGGTGCACGGCGCTCCCGATCTGGTGCCGGCCGCCGCCCAGGGCACCGGCGTCGGCATCCTGGTCGTCGACGATGGCCGCGAACTGCTCGATCTGGTCCGGGCCGACTTCGGCAGCACGCATCCGGTACATGTCGCCCGCCACGCCGATCAGGCCATCGCCCTGCTCGAACAGCACGAGGGCATCGGCATCGTCGTCTCCGACGTGCGCGTCGCCGACGAGGACATGACCGATGTGATCAAGGGCATCAAGGCCACGCACCCGGCGGTGCTGTCGGTGATGGTCACGGCGCTGCATGACGGTCCGACCGTCATCGACCTGATCAACGAAGGCCAGCTGTTCCGGCTGATCGGCAAGCCGGTCAAGCCTTCGGTGCTGCGCCTCGCCCTCGGCTCGGCGCTGCGCAAGCACGAGTTCCTGCGCAACGAACCCGGTGCCCTCGCCCGCCACCGCCCCGCCGAGGCTCCGGCCGTCGCCGAACGCCTGCAGCGCCGCGGCCTGCTGAAGCGCCTGCTCGGCAGCGTGCGCCACCTGTTCTCGTTCGGCTTCGGCACCCGCTCGGCCGCCTCCTGAAGCCGCGGCATCCGCTGCCCTGAAAGCCATCGACCCCGTCCGTCCGGACGGGGTCGATGGCTTTCTGCCTGCCGGAAAACGCGCTGCGCGTTCCTGGACGGCCTCCGGCTCAGCAGCGGAAGCGCCCGACCAGCTCCTGCAGCTGCGCGGCCATCTTCGCGAGCTGGCCGGCGGCCTGCTGGATCTCGCGGCTGCCCTGCTCGGTGCTGGACGCAGTCTGGGCGACGCGGTCGATGCCCCGGGCGATTTCGCCGCTGGCCTGCACCGTGTGCGCGAGGTTGCCGGCGATGTCGTTGGCGACGGCGTTCTGTTCCTCGACCGCGCCGGCGACGCTGGTCTGGATGTCGCTGACGCGGCGGATGATCTCGAAGATGCGGCCGATCGACGCGATCGCGCCCTGGGTGTCGGTCTGGATGCCGGTGACGCGCTGCGCGATCTCGTCGGTGGCCCCGGCCGTCGCCTTCGCCAGCTCCTTGACCTCGCCGGCCACGACCGCAAAGCCCTTGCCGGCCTCGCCGGCCCGCGCGGCCTCGATGGTTGCGTTGAGCGCCAGCAGGTTGGTCTGCTCGGCGATCGAGCTGATCAGCTTCACGACCTCGCCGATGTGGCTGCTGCTCTCGCCGAGGTGCTGGATCAGCGCCTGCGCATCGGTGGCCACGCGCACGGCCTCGTCGGTGACGTTCGAAGCCTCGGCCGTCGCGCGCGAGATTTCGCGGATGCTCGCGCTCATCTCCTCGGTCGCCGCCGCGACGTTCTCGACCCGCTGGCTGACCTGACCGGCGCTGAGCGCGGCACGGCCGGCATCCTCGGCGTTGGTGGCGGCATCGGTGTTCATCTGCTTGCTGACCGCCCCGAGTTCCTCGCTGGCCGCGGCCAGCGTGTGCGCGTTCTCGCCGATCGGCGTGATGCTGAGGCGCAGGTCTGCGAACAGCCGGTTCAAGGCATCCGCGACCTCGCCGGTCGGCCGGTCGGCCGGGATGTCGAGCTGCTGGCGCAGGTCGCCGTGCGCCGCTTCGTGGACGGCCGCACGGATCTGCGCAACCTCGGCCTGCATGCGGGCGGCCTCGATGCGTTCATGCTCTGCCTGCGCACGCTCGGCTTCGCGCTTCTCGTGTTCGGCCGCGGCCAGCCGGCGTTCCTGCTCGGTTTGTGCGGCAGCAGCGGCCTGGGCTTCGCGGTTGGCAGCATCGATGTCGGCGAGTGCGCTGCGCTGGGCGTCGATCGCCTGGTTCAGCGCCGTCGCGAGCACCGTCAGTTCGTCGTTGCCGGCCACCGGCGCGTGCTTCGAAAGATCCCCGCCGGCGACGGCACCGAGCACGCCGACCGCCTCGCGCAGCGGCAGCACGATGCTGCGCGTGACCAGCACCGCGGTGGCGATGCCGAGCACCAGCACCAGCGCGGCGATGCCGAGCAGCCATGCCTGCGTGCTGCGGTATTCGGCCTGGGCTTCTTCGTAGACCTGGCGGTTGGCGGTTTCCTGCCGGCGCAGGTTGTCCTCGAGCGCCGTGCGCCAGCTGCGCAGGCCTTCGTTCATCGGTCCGTCGATGACGGCGAGCGCGTCGGCGGTCTTGCCGTCCTGGATCAGCTCGAAGGCGCGGTTGGTGTACGGGCGCACGGCAAGGGTCGCGGCGTCGATGCGTTCGCGGATCGCACGGCCCTGCGGGCTGGCCGGCAGGGTTTCGAGCTCGCGGCGGGCGTTGTCGTAGGCGCTGCGGAAACCGGCCACGTCATCGCGCCGGCGCAGCGCGCCGGCAGTGTCGCCGTTCAGCGCCTTGATCGCCGCGTCGCGCATGATCGAATGGATGCGGTTCAGCGCATTCATCATCGTCGTGTTCAGCGTCATCTTGCGGACGTTGTCGTTGACGAGGTCATCGATGTTGTCCTGGATGCCGCCGAGATTGCCGAGCGCGGTGGCGATCATCAGCAGGACCAGCAGCAGCACGGCGGCAAACCCGGCCCTGAGCCGGGTGCCGATACGGAAACGACGCAGCAGGGCGTTCATGACAAGGACTCCGGCGGGACGGCGGAAGAAGGATCAGTCGGGCTTGCGCGGATTCCCCCCGCGTTTCTGGAATCTGGATCACCCCCAGCCAATGCGTCGGCAGCCGGCGGTAAAACTGAAGGCGGGACTTTACTCCCAAATCCCTGCTGAACCACGCTCCCCGCCCCCATTCGCGCTGGCGCCCGGCTTTGCACGATTTGCAATCCTGCCGCCGTCCCAGGCCACCGGAAAATCATGAAAATCAACAATTTATTGATTTTGATTAATATCAAAGACATCCATGCGCAATTTGCAGCAGGGGTCGGGGAATGGGCTTTCCGGGACACCGAATCCGCTGCCGGCGGTGAGCGCACACCGGCAATCTCCTGATCTTCAGCCCTGCCCTCCAGAGCGGCCTGACATGAACCGATCGGCGATTCAGAAACTTGCGCAGTCCGGCAATCCGGGCTCAGGCACCGGCCGGTTCGGCGAGATCGAGATCGACCATCAGTTCGTTGGCCAGGGCTTCGAGTGCCGTGCGCAGTTCGTCGGCGGCGAGCGCCGGCGGCACGGCGAGCACGGCCTCGGCCTCGAACAGCATCTCGCCGGACATCGAGGCACTGACGCAGCGGGTTTCGAGGCTCTCGATCGACACGCCGCGCCGGGCCAGCGCCTCGGCGATCTCGCGCACGATGCCGGGGCGGTCCTGACCGACCAGGTTCAGGTGCAGCAGCTTCGGCACCTGCGCCTGGGCGCCGGCGGCGCGCGCGACGGTGACCTTGAGGCCGACGCTGCCGAGTCCGGCGAGCGCATCCTCGAGGGCATCCTGCGTTTCCTCGGGCGCGGTCACGCGCAGCATGCCGGCGAACTGGCCGCCGAGCTGCGCCATGCGGCTTTCTTCCCAGTTCGCGCCGTGGCGGGCGATGACGGCGGCGATCGCCTCGACCAGACCGGGCCGGTCCGGGCCGATCACCGTGAGCACCAGGGACGTGTGCATGCGCTGCGACTCCGTGTTGGCAAAATTGGCAATGTTGTGAGAACTGGCCGGGCTGGCAAAAAGAACCGGAAGGATCTTCTGCGGGATCGGCAGAACGCCGGCGAGACCCCGCACGGGGCGGCGTGCTGGCCGTGCAGGATGATGCCTGCCGGCAGCTCAGGCCGGATCGAGTGCGTGCCGGCGCAGGTCGTCGAGGCGCACGTGTTCGAGCGCGCGCGCATGCGTGGCGGCGAGCAGCACCGGCGGCGCGACGCCGGCTTCGAGCGCCTCCTGCCAGCGGGCGGCGCACAGACACCAGCGGTCGCCGGGCCTGAGGCCCGGAAAACCCCAGGCCGGCAGCGGCGTCGACAGGTCGTTGCCGCATGCGCGCGAGAAGCGCAGGAACTCGGCGGTCACGCGCACGCAGACGGTGTGGCTGCCGGTGTCACCGGGATGGGCATCGCAGCAGCCGTTGCGCGTGAAGCCGGTCATCGGCAGCACCGAACAGACGGCCAGCGGTTCGCCGAGCACGTTGTGCTGTCGCTGGGTCATGGCGGAAGCCTCCTGCGGGGGGACGGGGCCGGACGGCAGGACTCGCCGCCGGACTGCGTTTCAGTGTGGCAATGCAAACCATAGCGCGGCCGGCAGCACCACGAGGCTGCCGAGGTTGCCGATCAGCACGATCGAGGCGACGCGCTCGGGCTCCTGGCGGTACTGCTCGGCCACCAGCACGTTCAGCACCGCCGGCGGCAGCGCCGCGAAGATCAGCAGCTGCGGGAACTGCGCCTCGTCGAGCGACAGCCACGGCAGCACCAGCCACAGGCTCGCGACCCCGGCCAGCGGCCCGGCGAAGGCCCCGGCCGTGCCGAGCTTCCAGTCGCGCAGGTTCACGTCGAGCAGGCGCACGCCGAGCGCGAACAGCAGCAGCGGAATCGACACCTGGCCCATCAGCTTGATGGTGTTGGCGAGCGGCGCCGGCAGCGTCAGGCCGAAGGCGCTGCAGGCGAGCCCGGCGATCGTCGCCTGGATCATCGGCATCTTCAGCAGCCGCCACGGTCGCGTGCGGTGATCGAGGATGTACAGGCCGACCGTGAAGTGCAGCACCATCTCGATGATGAACAGCACGACCGCCGCCTGCAGCGCCGTCTCGCCGAACGCGAACAGCGCCAGCGGGATGCCCATGTTGCCGCTGTTGTTGAACATCATCGGGGGAATGAAGGTACGCGCGTCGATGCCGGCCAGGCGCACGAACGGCCACAGCAGCAGCCCGGAACCGAGCACGACCGCGATGCCGCCGATGGCGAGGTCGCGATACAGATCAAAGTCGAGCGGCTTGTCGGCCAGCGCCCAGAACACCAGCGCCGGTGCGAACACCTCGACATTGAGCCGGTTGACGACGCTCATGTCCGGCCGGTGCCGGCGCCCCCACAGCGCGCCGACCGCCGCGATCGCGAACACCGGAAAGACGATGCCGCCGATGCGCAGCAGCAGCTCGATCAAGCGCGCCTCTTCGCGGACCCCGGGGCCGGGCTGCCGGGCATCAGGCCGTCTCCGCCGTCGTGAGCCAGTCGCGCACGGTGGCGATCTGCTCGGCATTCATCAGCGCCGGCGCGTGGCCGCAGTTCGGGAACTCGACCAGCCGCGCCTTCGGGCCGCGCGTCGTCATCTCGCGCGCGACCGAGCGCGGCAGCACGTCGGAGGTCTCGCCGCGCAGCAGCAGCGTCGGGCAGCGGATGCGGTCCCACAGCGGCCAGAGGTCGATGTCGGCCATCGCCATCTGCCGGAAGGGCTCGGCGATGCCGGGGTCGTAGTTGAAGGCCCAGCGCCCGTCCCCGGTGCGCCGGCCGGAGTGCGCGAGCAGGTCCTGCCATTCGCCGTCGCTGGTCAGTCCGAACGGTGCCCAGATCGCGCGCGCGTACAGTTCGAAGTCCTCGCGCGTGTCGAACACCTGCGGCGCGCCGACGTAGGCGGCGATGCGTTCGAGCGATTCCTTCGGGATCAGCGGACCGACGTCGTTCAGCACCAGCCGGCGGATCGGGTGATTCGGCTGCGCGGCCAGCATCAGGCCGATCAGCCCGCCCATCGAGGTGCCGAGCCAGTCGACCTGTTCGGCGCCGCTGCGCGCGATCAGCGCGACCAGATCGGTCAGGTACTGCGGGTAGCCGTAGTCGAGCTTGTTGGCGAGCCAGTCACTGGCACCGCGCCCGACCACGTCCGGACAGATCACGCGGTAATCGGCCGCGAGCGCACGCGCCAGACGGTCGAAATCGCGGCCGTTGCGCGTCAGGCCGTGCACGCAGAACAGCACTTCGGGGTTGTCGGCCTCGCCCCACTCGACGTAACGCACGGTATGGAAGCCGCGCGGGCTCAGGGCCCGGATCGATCCGGTACGCATGGCGGGTGATCCTCAGGATGGAAAGTCGTCTGCCTGCAGAGCATACAATGCCCGTCCTTGCGGCGACGCGGAGACGCTAACGATGCCAGCCCTGCATCACATCGAAGCCGGCAGCGGCGAGGCACTCGTGCTGCTGCACAGCGGCGGCATGTGCCACGAGGAATGGAAGCCGCAGCTGCCGGCCTTCGCGAAGCACCACCGCACCATCGCCCCCGACCTGCCCGGTCACGGCGCGAGCCCGATGCGCGCCGCGCACCTGTCGATCGGCGACTGCGGCCGCGGCGTGCTCGACACGCTCGATGCGCTCGGCATCGAGCGCGCGCATCTGGTCGGCTCGTCGATGGGCGGTGCGACCGCGCTCTGGCTGGCCGTGCATCACCCGGCGCGGGTCGCGAAGCTGGTGCTGTACCGCGTCAGCTACCACAAGAACGAGCACACGCACGGCGGCACGCGCGAGATGGCCGATGCCGCCTACTGGCGCGGCGTCGGCCTCGCCGGCTGGCTGTCGCGCATCCACCAGCCGCAGGGCGGCCCAGATGCCTGGGAGCAGGTGATCACGCGCGTCTCGGAGGCCCTCGACCCGGCCACCTCCGATCACGCGCACACGATCGCGACCCTGCGCGAGCTGCGCTGCCCGACGCTGGTGGTCTGCGGCGACCGCGATCCGCTGGTGCCGATGGACGACGTGCTGGCGATGTACGACCACATCCCCGATTGCGGCCTGTGGCTGCTGCCGCACGCGACGCACGTGACCGCGACCAACACCTGGCGCGCCGAGGCCTTCGCGACCGAGATCCTGCGCTTCCTGCAGCGGCGCTGATCGTCCGATCCGGCAGGGATGCGCCACCGCTCCCCGGGAGGGCCACTGCCGCATGTCACACCGAAGCCGCCATTGCCTCGCCCTGTTCGTCCTCGTTTCCGGCACGGCCCTGCCGGCCTTCGCCGGACCATGGCTGGCGCTCTGCGCGAAGTGCCTGAATCCGACCGTGTTCCGCACGCAGGGGCTCGATACCGCACACGCTGTCGCCGAGGCGCGCATCACGCGCGAGGCCGCCGCCGGCTGGTGCGAAAACTGGGAGCCCGGCCGGCCGGTCGCCGCCTGCGTGGCCGAACAGATGGCCGGCGACGATGCGAAGCGCATCTGGCGTGCCGAGGCCGACTGCACGGCCGGGCGCATCACGCCGGTCGATGGCGAGACCTACACCTTCGCCGGCGTCTGGCGCAGCGATGTCGGGCGCGGCCGCACGCGCTGGCGCGACGCGCAGGGCCGCATCGTCGGTCAGGACAACGCCAGCGGCGGACTCGGCATTGCCCAGCAGTGGGAGGTGCTCTGCCCGCGTACCGGCACCAGGCCGGGTTCGGCCGGCGGCCGTGCGCCGGTTCCGGCACCGCAGCCCGGGGCCGGAACCGGCGAACCGCCGCCGGCCAACGGCGGCGGCCACGGAAGCGGCGGCTTCGATGCGTTTTTCCCGGCGCCGGCACCGGCGCCCGAGTACCGCGTCGGTCAGGCGGTCGAAGCGAAATACCTCAGCGACTGGCTGCCGGCGCGCATCGAGGCCGTGCGTCCGGCCCGGCGCGGCGGCTTCGAATACGACGTGCGCCTCGCCAACGGCAAGCGCGGCGCCGGTGTACCGCCGCGCCTGCTGCGCCCGGCGCCCTGAGCGCGGCTTACAGCACCCAGATCTCGACGCGGCGGTTGCGCTCCTGTCCGCTCGGCGAATCGTCGGCCGCGACCGGGTTGGCCGGTCCGAAGCCGCGCACGACCCTGGTCTGGATGCCGCGGGCCTGCAGTTCGCGGGCAATCTCCTGCGCGCGCTGCTGCGACAGCCTGAGGTTCTGCTCCGGACTGCCACGGGCATCGGTGAAGCCGAACAGCAGCACCTGGCGGCTGCGGTTCTCGGCCTGCGCGAGGTAGTCCGTGACCCGGCGCAGGTCGCGCTGCGCCTTGCCGTCGAGCAGTCCGCTGCCGGGGCGGAAGCGGAAGTTCACCGACAGGCGCAGCGCATCGCGCGTCAGTGACTCGTACTCCTTCGGGGCGTTCGGCGACAGCGCGACGCGCTGCGGGGCGACGCGCTGCGAGATGAAGCCGTGGGCCTCGACCACCTGCTGACCGTCGTTCTCGAGCGCGAACTCGACCAGTTCGCGGGCCATGCGGTTGTCGCCGGTCGGCGCCAGATAGAAGAACAGGCGGCGGGACAGCGGGTAATCCTCGGTCGCGACCGTGAACGGACTCGGCGCGCTCGGCACGGCATTGCCATCGCCGATCGCCAGCGCCCGCGCCATGCGCACGTAGGGCAGACCGATGAAGCCGATGCCGCCGGCGTCGGTCGCGACCCGATCCGACAGCTCGGGGCTGGATTCGAAGCGCTGTGCCTCGGGACTGAGCGGGTAGGCCTTGCCGAGCACCAGCGACTGGAAGGTGTCCCAGGTGCCGGAACGCTCGTCCCGCGCATAGATGTGCACCGGACCCGGCCTGCCGCCGAGTTCGGCCCAGTCGCGGATCTCGCCGGCGAAGAGCTTCGCGACCTGCTCGCGGCTCAGCGAGCGCAGCGGATTGGCCGGATGGACGATGATCGCGACGCCGTCGAGGCCGATGACGTGCTCGGCCGCCGGCGACGAGAAATCCCCGAGCGCGGCGAGCTTCCGGATTTCCTCGTCCCGGACCGGCCGCGATGCGGCACCGACGTCGGCCCGGCCATCGGCGAGGTCGGTGAAGGCCGTGCCGCTGCCGTGCGCGGCCAGTTCGATCGCGATCCGCCCCTCGCTGCCGGGCAGCGTCGCCTCGATGCGCATTTCCTCGGCCCGGGCGCCCGGCACGCGGCGCACGTCGCTCGCGCCGCGCCGGGCGAGGAAGCGCTCGACCAGCGCCGGCGCGAGTTCGGCTCCGATCGTGTTCGAGCCATGGATGCGCAGCTTCACGGGAGCCGCTGCCGGCAGCGCTGCGACCGGCGCCACCGGGAGCGCGGCGCTGGCTGCCGCCGCTGCCGGTACGCTCCCGGCCGCGGCCGGCGCGACGTCCTCCGGCCGGGACAGGAGCTGGACCGGGGTGTTCGCCGCTTCCGCTGCGAGCGGCGCAGCCGCCTGCGTCACCGGCTTCGGCACCGTCACGGCTGCCGGAATCGCTGCGGGAGTCACGACTGCAGCCGGCTGCGGCGCGACACTCGCCACAACCGGTGTGCGCCCCTGCCGGGGCTGAAGCGTCTGCCACTGCCAGCCGAGCACGCCGGCGGCCGCGAGCACCAGCACCATGCCGGCGACCAGCGCCGTGCGCGCACCGCGGCGCGCGGCCTTGTCCTGCCTCGCTTCCTGCACGGCGGCGCTGATCAGGGCGCGCACGCGCGCCGCAGCCTCGCGCACGGCCTCGTGCGGGCTTTGTCCGGCTTCGGCGACGATGGTGTCGCGGTAGGCGGCATCGACACGCAGCCGGTCGATGTCGGGCTGGGCATGGGCATCCTGGCGCGCGAGTGCCCGCTTCAGCGCCCAGAGCGCCAGCGATAGTTCGGTTGCGGTGTCGGCTGCGCTCACGGCGGCTGTCCTCCTGCTCTGCCGTTCGAAACAAGGCGGCGCAGTGTGGCAACGCAGCATGAAACGCTGATGACAGAACGGTAAGGTTGGCGCTGCCCGCACGGACGACCGTCGCCTGGCGGTCACGGAACCGAAAAAAACCGACCCGCCGTGCAGGCGGCGGGTCGAGGCGCTTCCCTGGCAGCACCCGTCACCGGGTGCCGGCCGCAATCAGAACTTCACGAGGATGTCCTCGTTGCGCACGATGAACTGGCAGGCCAGGCGGTAGGGCGGCGGCACGTCGTTGACCTCGGCGTTGTCGATCTGCTCCGGCGTGATCTTGCCGGCGAGCTTCAGGACCGCCTTTTCCTTCTCCGTCAGCGCGATCGCGTACGGGGCGTTGGCGGTCAGCACGGTGACCTGCACGACGCAGGAACCGCACTCGCCGTTCTCGCACTCGAAGTGCACCGGGATCTTGTGCTGCTTGGCGACCGCCAGCAGCGTCTGCGTGTCGCCGGCCGTCGCGTAGACGGTGACATCCTTCTTCATGCTCGGCGAACTGAACGTAACGTTGGCCATGATCCTGATTCTCCAGATGTAACGACGGAAGCCTTCACGGTCGCCGGCCTTCAGCAACGGCACCCGCCCGAAATAGAGAGGCGGCCCCGGCTCTCCGCAGAAAGCGCACTCAGGGGGCCGCCGGGAGTGGGGGTCGGAGCCGGCGCCTCCGGTTCCCCCGCCCGCCCCGGGCTCGGGGCGGGTTTCACGCACGCGCGGTGCGTCCGGGCAGCCTCAGCGGATGATGTCGAAGCTGTAATCGGTCTTGGACGGGATGTTGGTGTCCTTGTCCATCTCGTCGAAGATCTTGTCGAGCAGCTTGACGAGCAGGTTCATGCCACCCTGATAGCCCCAGATCGGCGAGCGGTGGTGGTGGTGACGGTCGAACACCGGGAAGCCGATGCGGATCAGCGGGGTGCCGATGTCACGCTCCAGGTACTTGCCGTAGGTGTTGCCGATCAGGAAGTCGACCGGCTCCGTCGCCAGCAGCGAGCGCATGTGCCAGAGGTCCTTGCCGGCGTAGGCGACGCAGCCCTTGCCGAACGGCGAGCTGTTGAACAGCGCCTGCATCTTCTCGGCCCAGGCCTTGTTGCCGTTGGTCGAGAGCACGTGCTTCGGCTCGGCGCCGAGTTCGAGCAGGAACTCGGTCAGGCCGTAGCAGAGGTCCGGATCGCCGTAGATCGCGAAGCTCTTGCCGTGGATGTGCGCCTGCGAGTCGGCGATCGCGTCGACCAGACGGCCGCGCTCCTTCAGCAGCTCCGCCGGGATCTCCTTGCCGGTCAGCTCGGAGAGCGCCATCAGCAGGCGATCGGTGCCGGCGATGCCGACCGGGTGATTCAGCGCGACCGTCTGCTGGCCCTTGTCGGCGCAGTAGGCGAGCGTCTTCTCGGTGCAGTATTCCTGCATCGACAGCGTGGCCTTGGCGTTGACCGCAGCCTTCACGTCCTCGATCTTGGTGCCGCCGTCGTACATGCGGAATTCGCCATCGGTCGGCGTATCCCACACGTCGCTCTGGTCACCGATCAGCGTGTAGTCCACGCCCATCAGGCCGAGCACGCGCTTGAGCTCGCGGATGTTGCCGACGACGTAGCCGTCGAAACCGTTGATGAGGTTGATCGACTCGTTCGGGGTGCGCTCGGCGTTATCCCAGAAGTGCGTCAGCACGCCCTTCATCGAGTTGTCGTAGCCGGTCACGTGGCTGCCGACGAAGGCCGGGGTGTGCGCATACGGCACATCCATGTCCATCGGCACCGAGCCCTTTTCCTTGGCGGTCTTGATGAAGGCGTTGAGGTCGTCACCGATGACTTCCGCCATGCAGGTGGTCGACACGGCGATCATCTTCGGCTTGTACATCGCGTTGCTGTTCGCGAGGCCGTCGATCATGTTCTGCAGGCCGCCGAACACCGCGGCGTCTTCGGTCATCGACGAGGAGACGCAGCTGGTCGGCTCCTTGAAGTGACGGCTGAAGTGCGAGCGGTAGTACGCAACGCAACCCTGCGAACCGTGCACGAACGGCAGCGTGCTCTCGAAGCCGACCGCGGCGAACACCGCACCGAGCGGCTGACAGGCCTTGGCCGGATTCACCGTCAGGGCTTCGCGGGCGAAATTCTTTTCGCGGTATTCCCAGCTCTTCGCCCACTCGCGGACGCGCTCAAGTTCTTCCGCCGGCACCGCGTCCTCGAAGTTCTTCTTCTTGGACTCGAACATCTCCACATATTCCGGCTCGCGGAACAGCTTGAAGTGGTCCAGCACCTTTTCAGCGTTCTGGCTCATGGCCTGTCTCCAAAATCACATGAATTCGGGTAAAGGCGGGGCGTATGTCGGCTTGCCGCCCCGCACGCTAATCACTTCTTCCACGGCGCCTTGGTCAGGCCCCAGACCGGCGAGTTGATCGCCATGTCCATGTCACGGGCGAAGATGGCGAAGCCGTCGTAGCCGTGATACGGACCGGAGTAGTCCCAGGAGTGCATCTGACGGAACGGCACGCCCATCTTCTGGAACACGTACTTTTCCTTGATGCCGGAACCGACCAGGTCGGGCTGGACCTTCTCGACGAACTTCTCGAACTCGAAGCCGGTGACGTCGTCGTAAATCAGCGTGCCGTCCTTCACGTAATGCGTGGTGCGCTGGTAGTCGTCGTTGTGGGCGAACTCATAACCCGTGCCGACCACTTCCATGCCCAGATCTTCGTAGGCACCGATCACGTGACGCGGGCGCAGGCCGCCGACGAACAGCATGACCTTCTTGCCTTCGAGGCGCGGACGGTACTTGGCGATGACGGCATCCGTCAGGGCCTTGTACTTGGCGATCACGCGCTCGGCATTGGCCTTGATCGTGTCGTCGAAATGCGCGGCGATGGCACGCAGCGATTCCTCGATCTTGGTCGGGCCGAAGAAGTTGTATTCGAGCCAGGGAATGTTGTACTTCTCTTCCATGTGCCGCGAGATGTAATTCATCGAGCGGTAGCAGTGGATGAGGTTCAGCTTCGCCTTCGGGGTCTTCTCGAGCTCGGCCAGCGTGCCGTCACCGGACCACTGGGCGATCACGCGCAGGCCCATCTCTTCGAGCAGGATGCGCGAGGACCAGGCGTCGCCGCCGATGTTGTAGTCGCCGATGATCGTCACGTCGTACGGCGTCGGCACGAAGCCTTCGATCTCGCCGGTGGACTTGTCGAACACCCAGTCACGGATCGCGTCGTTGGCGATGTGGTGGCCGAGCGACTGCGAAACGCCGCGGAAGCCCTCGCAACGCACCGGAACGATGGTCTTGCCTTCGTATTCCTTGGACTTCTTCTTCGCGACGGCTTCGATGTCGTCGCCGATCAGGCCGATCGGGCATTCGGACTGGATCGAGATGCCCTTGTTCAGCGGGAACAGGACCTGAATCTCGTCGATGATCTTTTCGAGCTTCTTGTCACCGCCGAAGACGATGTCCTTTTCCTGGAAATCGGACGTGAACTGCATCGTGCCGAAGGAATCGATGCCGGTCGTGCCGATGAAGTAGTTACGGCGCGAGGCCCAGGAGTACTGGCCGCAGCCGACCGGACCGTGCGAGATGTGGACCATGTCCTTGATCGGACCCCACACCACGCCCTTGGAACCGGCGTACGCGCAACCACGGATGGTCATGACACCGGGCAGCGACTTGATGTTGGACTTGACGCCGCAATCCGGCTTGCCGCCTTCATACGCGTTCAGATGCTTCTGGCGCTTCTTCTTCGCCTTCTCGGGATAAACTTCGAGAACTTCCGCGATCAGCGCCTTGTTGCGCGCCTTGATGTCTTCAGCCGTCGAGCTCATCTGGCCCTCCCAGAATCGGAATCCTGTTTACGATGCGGCAAACCCATTCGCCGATGGGCGGGACGGAACGGGATGCCGCCGCGTGTGGTTTACCCCCGTCCCGGCCCTCCCCCGCATTTTCGGAGGGAGGGCTCGCGGCGCCGATCAGGCCGCCGACGCCGCCTTGCCGACGATGGACTCGTCTTCCTTCGTCATGATGCCGAACTCCATGAGCATGTCTTCGAGTTCGTCCATCGTGATCGGGGTCGGAATGACGCCCTTGCCGGCGTTGTTGTGAACCTTTTCCGCCAGCTGACGATACTCGCCGGCCTGCTTGCAGTTCGGGTCGTATTCGATGACGGTCATGCGACGCAGCTCGGCGTGCTGCACGACGTTGTCACGCGGCACGAAGTGAATGAGCTTGGTGCCGAGCTTGCCGGCCAGCGCTTCGGCCAGTTCCAGTTCCTTGTCGGTCTTGCGCTCGTTGCAGATCAGGCCGCCGAGGCGCACGCCGCCCGAGGACGCGTACTTCAGGATGCCCTTGGAAATGTTGTTGGCCGCGTACATGGCCATCATTTCGCCGGACATGACGATGTAGATTTCCTGGGCCTTGTTCTCGCGGATGGGCATCGCGAAACCGCCGCAGACCACGTCGCCGAGCACGTCGTAGGAGACGTAATCAACGCCGTCATACGCGCCGTTCTCTTCCAGGAAGTTGATCGAGGTGATGACACCGCGACCGGCGCAGCCGACGCCCGGCTCCGGACCACCCGACTCGACGCAGCGGATGTCGCGGAAACCGATCTTCATGACGTCTTCGATTTCCAGATCCTCGACGCTGCCGGCTTCGGCGGCGAGCGAGAGCACCGTGTCCTGGGCCTTTGCGTGCAGGATCAGGCGGGTGGAGTCAGCCTTCGGGTCGCAGCCGACGATCAGGATCTTCTGACCCATTTCCGCGAGCGCGGCGAGGGTGTTCTGGGAGGTGGTGGACTTGCCGATTCCACCCTTGCCGTAGAAGGCAATCTGCCTAAGCGTGCTCATTTGCCGTCTTCCTTCGAGATCAGGTTTCAGGATTTTGTTAACCATCGGGACCTTGCTGCTCCCCACGAGCTAATGAGCAACCGGCGTGCCAAACTCGATAAAATAATACAAGTCATTGATTAAAAATGGATAAAAAGACTCCGGACACAAGACTGCATGACTGTCGCACCGTGTGTCCTCTCCGACAAATCCGGACATTCGGCCGAATGCCGACAGACCGCGTGCAGGCCGCCGGCTACCCGTCCCGTTTCCTGAATGACCGGCAATGAATTGATCTGGATCAATCCCGGCCGATGCCCTGAATTAGCCGATCGCACGCGCGTACGCGCGCGCGTGCTCCGGCATGTGGATTGCTCACGGTTTCCCGGATCGGCGATTTGTCGGCTTTGGGCTGCAGCCGGCGGCAGCCGGCACGACAAAGCCGACATGAATGCCGACATGAACACCGACACGACAGCCGACAGACAGCCGACACGAAAACCGGCAGGGCGCAGCCCGGCAGCGGCCGGGTCCGTGACAGGACCGGCGATGCCGGCCGCAGCGCAGGCGCCGGGACCACGACAAGAACGAGCAGGAACGAGGAACGAGGAGGAGTTGCCTGATGAGCCTGACCCGGACCGGCACCGAAAACACGCCGCACACCCCCGAACCGACACCGTTGTCGCGCATCGGCCACAGCACGCCGCTGGTCGGCGTGCCGGCGGCGGTGATCGCGAGCCTTGCGTACAACGACGCCCCGGTGCCGCTGGTGATCCCGGCCGTGCGCGAGACCAACCGGGCGCTGTACTCGAAGCTCGCCGAATGCCCGGACGCGCGCTCGGCCGGGCAGATCTTCCAGGACTACATGGACGTGGTGTTCGGTCTCGCCCGCCCGGACGAACCGGCCTGCGGCGCCTGCCGGCGCTTTCGCGCGAGCTACCTGCGCCTGCTCAAGGGCTGGGCCTTCGACGCCAGCAACCCCGAGGGTGCGGTGCTCAAGGGCTGGGTCGAGAGCCGCTTCGGCCTGTTCCCGACCTGGCACAAGGCGGCGCTGACGCGCTTCTCCAGCCCGCAGTGGATCGCCTATGTCGAGGAGAAGATGGCGCCGCGCTTCCACAACAACGCGGTGCACGCGCAGCTCGACCTGCTGTACAGCTTCTGCCAGTGGCGGCTCGAACATTTCCCGCTGCTGCCGCCCCCGGCCCGGCACCTGCGGCTGTACCGCGGCGTCAACGATCTCACCGAGCACCCGCTGGTGCAGCGCATCGACAAGCGCACGGCGCAGCTGCGCCTGAACAACCTCAGTTCCTTCAGCGCCGATCGCGACCGCGCCGGCGAGTTCGGCGACTGCATCCTCGAAGCCGAGGTGCCGCTGACCAAGATCCTGTTCTTCAACGACCTGCTGCCGAAGCACATGCTCAAGGGCGAGGGCGAGTACCTCGTCATCGGCGGCGACTACCGCGTGCGCACCAGCTGGCTCTGATGCCGCATGCCCGGAGCCCTGCGATGTACGACAGTGACGTTCGCGACCGCGCCCTGGGCGCCTACCTCGGCCTGGCGCTCGGCGATGCGCTCGGTGCAACCGTGGAATTCCTGACCGCGCGCGAAATCGCCGCGCAGCACGGCCGGCACGACGAGATCAAGGGCGGCGGCTGGCTGAAGCTCAGGGCCGGCGCCGTCACCGACGACACGCAGATGTCGATGGCGCTCGGTCTGGCGCTGATCGAGTCCGGCGGCTGGCAGCTGACGGCGATCGCCGAAGCCTGGGCCGAGTGGCTGCGCAGCAAGCCGGCCGATGTCGGCAACACCTGCCGGCGCGGCATCCGGCGCTACCTGAAGGACGGCTCGCTGCTGACTCCGGAGAGCGCCGACGCCGGCAACGGTGCGGCGATGCGCAACGTGCCGGTCACCATCGTCACGCTCGGCCACCCGAGGGCGCTGGTCAAGCGTTCGCTGGAACAGGCGCGCTTCACGCATCACAACCCGCTTTCCGACGCCGCCACCGTCACGCTCGGGCAGATGACGCAGACGCTGATGCTCGGCGGCACGACCGCCGACTGCCGCCTCCAGGCCGACACGCTGATCGCGTCGCACCGGCAGTTCCGCTTCGAGCCCTATCCGGGCCAGGCCGGCGGCTACATCGTCGATACCGTGCAGACGGTGTTCGATGCCTTCTTCGCCGAGGAGGACTTCGAGGCCTGCCTGATCCGCACCGTCAACCGCGGCGGCGATGCCGACACCACCGGCGCGATCGTCGGCCAGCTCGCCGGCGCCCGCTGCGGCGCCAGCCGCCTGCCGCGGCGCTGGCTGAAGAAGCTCGATCCGTCCGTGCACGCGGCGATCGTCGCGCAGACCGACGGGCTGCTGGCACTGGCCGCCGCCGCCGCGGCCTGCTGAGGCCGGCAAGCACGGCCTGCGTGGAATTTCCGGGGAACTCCTGCCCGGATTCCCGCACAAAATCCGGGCTTGCCGCAGTGCATCATTTGCTGGCAAAAGGCCAGCAGGTACCGGTCGCAACCCCGCGCATCCGGACCCGGCCTGCAGGAGGACAGCCATGGGCGTCGTCGTCGATACCGCGATCCGCTATGCCGTGATGATCGGCAGCAACGGCGAATATTCACTCTGTCGCGCCGAACGCTGTCCGCCGCCGGGCTGGCGGCTCGAAGGCACCGAAGGCACGCGCTCGGAATGCATGGCCTGCGTGCAGGCGCACGCCGCTCCCGCGGTTTTCGCAGCCGCCCCGGATGCAGGCGGGGATGACGTACCGGCAGCCGATGACGTACAGCCCCCTGCACTGCCGGCCGGTCGGCGTCGTTCCCGCCCTGCCCACACCGGCCGCGACTCCCTGACGAACTGAAAATCCTGACTCCGTCACGAAAGCCGCGCTTGCCGGCAGCGGCGGCTGCTTGCCGACAGACTCCCGGAGCACCGCAAACCCGGCGGTGAACCGGCACGGGAGTCCGACGATGAGCAGTTACGATGAACAGGAAGACACCACCCTCTATGCCGTGGTCGTCAACCACGAGGAGCAGTACTCGATCTGGCCCGCCGACCGGGAGCTGCCCCTGGGCTGGACGCATGAAGGCACGCAGGGCAACAAGCAGACCTGCCTTGCCCACATCGAGCAGGTCTGGACCGACATGCGCCCGCTGAGCCTGCGCAGGAAAATGGAGGAAGACGCCCGGCGCGCCGCCGAATCCGGCGACTGATGCGCCCCGGCACCCTCACCGGCCCGTCTCCGGACGGGCCGGTGCCGTTTCAGCCCGCCGCCATCCGCCCGGGCGCCCGCCGGCATCCTTTCCGGATGTTCACCTGCGCATTGCGCCAGGTGTTGCACGCCTCTGCTATGTCCTGACCGCACGTGCCACGGGGGCACGCACCGCGGGAGGACGGAACATGGGCGACAACAACAATGAGCCGGTTTTCGACATCGCGCTGACCATGGCCGGCGCGGTGTCGGCCGGCGCCTACACGGCCGGGGTGCTGGATTTCCTGGTCGAGGCGCTGACCGCCTTCGAGGCCGAAAAGGCCAGGCAGCCGGGCAGGTATCCCTGGCGCGTGCGCATCCGCGTGATCAGCGGCGCTTCGGCCGGCGCCATCGTCGGCGCGATCTTCGCCTCAACGCTGCGCCCGGGCGTGACGCCGGTGCGCACGCAGCACCCGGCAGCCGGCGCCAGCAACCCGCTGTTCGACGCCTGGGTCGAGCGCGTCGACATTTCCGGCCTGCTCGGCACCGCCGACCTCAGGCAGGGGCCGCTCAGTTCGCTGCTCGATTCGACCGCGCTCGATCGCATCGCCGCGCAGGCGCTCGCCGTCGACTGGGCCGCAGAGGCTGCGTCGCTGCCGGCCTTCGTCAGCCAGCCGCTCGATCTGTACTTCACGCTCAACAACCAGCGCGGCGTGCCCTACGGCATCGATTTCCGCGGCGACGCCGCGCAGGCGGTCTACGGCATGACGCTGCACGCCGACAGCATCCGCTTCCGGCTCGACCCCGGCAGCACGGCCAGCGAGGACGGCGAGACCATCGTGCTCGGCCGCCAGAACGGCACCGGCGGCGGCTGGGGCCAGCTCGGCCAGGCCGCGCTCGCGAGCGGCGCCTTTCCGGTCGGCCTCGCGCCGCGGGCGCTCAAGCGCACGCAGGCCGAGATCTACAACCAGCGGCTGTGGACGCTGCCCGAGTTCCATGCGGCCCGACCCGATGTCATTGCCCGCTGCACCGTACAGGCCAGAATCCCGACCGCGCTGCCGGCCACGGTCTGCACGCGCGCCTACGACTACGTCAACGTCGATGGCGGCACCATCGACAACGAGCCCTTCGAGATCGGCCGGCGCACGCTCGCCGAAGACCATGGCCGCGAACACAACCCGCGCAGCCCGCACGAGGCCGACTGCGCGGTGCTGATGATCGACCCGTTCCCGTGCCCGCCGGTGTTCACCGAGGACTACCAGGTGCCCGAGGGCCTGAAGCTGATCCCGGCGATCAAGCACCTGCTCAGCGCCGCGATCCAGCAGATGCGCTTCAAGCTGCCCGAGCTGATGCTCGCCGATCATCCGGATGTCTACAGCCGCTTCCTGATCACGCCGGTGCGCTACGCAGCCGACGGCAGGCGCGTGCAGCTGCCCGGCACGCCGATCGCGTGCGGCACGCTCGGCGGCTTCGGCGGCTTCCTGAACCGCGCCTTCCGCGCCCACGACTACCTGCTCGGGCGCCTGAACTGCCAGCAGTTCCTGCGCCGGCACTTCGTGCTCGCCGGCGACAACCCGCTGTTCGGCGGCACGGCCGGCGCCGGGTCCGAATACGACCGCCTGTACGGTTTTGAGGACCGCTACGATCAGAAACCGGTGCAGCTGGTCCCGATCCTGCCGCTGTTCGGCAGCGCCGCCGGTGCGGCGATCGACGGCTTCCAGCCGCAGGCTCCGTTCGGCCTGCCGTGGCCGCAGATCCGCGAATCCGAGCTGCAACCGGTGCAGGGCGGCCTGAAGACCCGCGCCGATGCCGTGGTCGGGGCGCTGCTGAAGGAGAACGTCAGATCCGTCCTCGGGCGCCTGGCGCTGAACAGCGCCTGGAGCGTGTTCGGCCGTCGCCGCGTGCTCGACAAGGCCATGGACATGATCCGCGACGCCCTCGCCGTCGCCGGCCTGCTCGCCGGCGTCGCGCCGCCACCGGTGCCGACCGGCGGCCCGGACCGCACGCTGCCGCCGGTGCGCAGCCTGGATGCCGGGGCGCCGGGCGGGAAGGTCAGCAACGGCTGAACGTCTGCTCCGGGCCTCATCGGCAGCGGCTGCCGACACCCCGCCCGCGTTACCATCCGCAGGACCCGCTTCCTGTTGCGGTGCAGCGCCCCCGTGCGACCGGCACGCACGGGTCCGCAGCGCCGTCCGCCCCGTCCTCCGGAGGTATCGCCATGTTCACCGGCATCGTCCAGGCCGCCGTGCCCGTCGTCGCGCTCGTCGAGCGTCCGCAACTCGTCACCCTGACGCTGGAGCTGCCCGAGCGGCTGTGCACCGGGCTTGCGATCGGCTCCAGCGTCGCGGTCAACGGCACCTGCCTGACCATCACCGGCTTCGAGGGCCGGCTCGTGCATTTCGATGCGATGCTGGAGACGCTGCGCGTGACCAACCTCGGCCGGCTTGCGGTCGGGGATCGCGTCAACGTCGAGCGCGCGGCGCGCCACGGCGACGAGATCGGCGGCCACGTGCTGTCGGGCCATGTGCATGCGCTCGCCGAGATCATTCGCATCGAGCGGCCCGAGAACAATCACGAAGTCGTGTTCCGGGCGCCGGCGGCGCTGATGAAGTACCTGCTGCCGAAGGGCTTCGTGGCGCTGAACGGCTGCAGCCTGACCATCGGCCGCGTCGAGGGCGACACCTTCGATGTCTGGCTGATTCCGGAAACCCTGCGCGCCACCACCTACGGCGAACTGCAGGTCGGCGCACTCGTGAACCTCGAGATCGACGCCCAGACCCAGGCCATCGTCGATACCGTCGAGCGCGTGCTCGCCGAGCGCGGGCTGCTGGCAGCGGCCGGCTGAACGACGGACGCGGAACACCGGCGCCCGCAGGGCGTCGGTATCCGGCAATCCCTTCGCTCCTCCCCTTCCTTTCTTCCCTCCCCGCTGCCGAGTCCGTTGCCCATGTCTTCGAGCGCTTCCGACCGCACGCCCGACCTGATCGCCGACATCGGCGGCACCAATGCCCGTTTCGCGCTCAGCGACGGCCCGGGCAGCACGCCGCGCGCCGTGCAGGTGCTCGCGACCTCGGCCTACGCCGATCTCGCCGGGGCGGCCGACGCCTATCTGCGGCACGCCGGCGGGCCGCGACCGCAGCGGGCGGCGGTGGCGATCGCCAATCCGGTCACCGGCGATCGCGTCGAGATGACCAACAATGCCTGGCGCTTCTCGCGCGAGGCGACGCGCACGGCGCTCGGTCTTGAGCGGCTCGAACTGCTGAACGACTTCAAGGCGCTGGCGCTGTCGCTGCCGCTGCTCGCCGGTGAGGCGCTGCAGCAGGTCGGCGGCACGGTGCCGGTCGCGGGCACGGCGATCGGGCTGATCGGCCCCGGCACCGGGCTCGGGGTGTCCGGACTGCTGCCGGACGGGCACGGCGGCTGGCGCGCGATCGAGGGCGAGGGCGGGCACGTGAGCTTCAGCCCGGCCGATGCGCTGGAGCTGGAAATCCTGCGCTGGGCGCTCGCCCGCCACCCGCACGTGTCGGTCGAGCGGCTGGTCTCCGGCGCGCTCGGCCTGCCGAACCTGCATCAGGCGCTCGCCGAGATCGACGGCCTGCCGGCCGAGGCGATGGCGGCGCCCGAGATCGTGCAGCGCGGCACCAGCGGCGACTGCGCGCTGTGCCGGCGGGTGCTGACGGTGTTCTGCGCCATGCTCGGCACCGCGGCCGGCAATCTGGCGCTGACGCTCGGCGCGCGCGGCGGCGTCTACATCGGCGGCGGCATCGTGCCGCGCTTCCCGGAGTTCTTCGCCGCCTCGCCGTTCCGGGCGCGCTTCGAGCATCGCGGCCGGTTCACGGCCTATCTGCAGCCGATCCCGTGCTTCGTGATCCATGCCCCCGATGCGGCGCTGCGCGGCGCAGCGGCAGCACTCGACTGAACGACCGCTTCAGGCCGATGCGAGCATCGCGCCGGCGGTCGCGACGATGCCGAGCGCGAACAGCGCACGCAGCCGCCGCTCCGGCAGCCGGTGCGCGAATGCAACCCCGGCCGACACGCTCAGCACACCGCCGAAGGCCAGCGCCAGCCCGAGCGGCCAGTCGACGGCGCCGGCACGGGCATAGGCGAACAGCGCCGCGGCCGAGCCGGGCGTGACCAGCGCCAGCGCCAGGCCTTGCGCGACCGCCTGACGCGTGCCGAACAGCCCGGTCAGCAGCGGCACCGCGGCGATGCCGCCGCCGACGCTGAACAGTCCCGACATCAGCCCGCCGGCCAGTCCGACCGCCGGCAGCCAGCGCGCCGACAGCACGGCCGGTGCCGGTGCCACCGTGGCCGGCGGCGCGCGGCGCAGCCCGCGCAGCAGCCAGCCGGCCAGCACGATCAGGAAGCCTGCGAACATCAGGCGCAGCGTCACCGCCGGCAGGCCGGTGGCGAGGTGTGCGGCGAACTCGCTGCCGGCGATCGCCGTCAGCCCGAGCAGCAGCGCCGGTCGCCAGGCGATGCCGTGTCGCGCCCGGTAGCGCCAGAAGCCGATCACGACATTCGGCAGCACCATCACCAGCGCCGTGCCCTGCGCGTGCAACTGGTCGAGCCCGCAGGCGAGTCCGAGCACCGGGATCGCGATCAGGCCGCCGCCGATACCGAACAGACCGCCGAGCCAGCCGAGTGCGACACCGAGTGCGAGCGCGGGCAGCAGAAAGTCCGTATGCAGAATCGGCATGTTCGTCTCCGGACGGGCAAGCGAGGAGTGCAAGCCAGCGCAAGCAGCGCTACCGGGCCTGACCCCTGAATTCTCGCTGGATACGCGGATTTGCAGCCAATGCCGATCGCGCAGGTGGCCATGCCGAAAAAACATGGCCTTGTCACTACGACGTTTGCCGTATGCCAATGTCGCACTGCAATAAGGCAGTCTGCACACAGGAATTCACTGGTGCGTCAGGAGCACATAAGCCCATGGAACTCGCCTGGCTTGAGGATTTTCTCGCCGTCATCGACTGCGGCAGCTTCTCGCGTGCCGCCGACAGCCGGCACGTCACGCAGCCGGCCTTCAGCCGCCGCATCCGCTCGCTGGAGGACTGGATCGGCACGCCGCTGTTCGAGCGCAGCAGCCACGGCGCGGCGCTGACCGCAGCCGGCGAACGCTTCCGGCCCTCGGCCGAGGCTGCGCTGCGCAAGCTGCTGCACGGGCGCGAGGATGCCATCGCTGCCGCCGACAGCGGCCTGCCGCTGCTGCGCTTCGCGAGCACGCATGCGCTGGCGCTGGACTTCTTCCCGCAGTGGCTGCGCAAGGTCGAAGCCCGCAGCCCCGTCGATGCCTCGATCCGCCTGATCGCCGACACGATGCACGCCTGCGAGCAGTTGCTGCTGCGCGGCGAGGCGCAGTTCCTGCTCTGCCACGGCCACGCCGGGGTCAGCGGCCGCCTCGACAACGGCGATTACCGCTCGATCACGGTCGGTAACGATGTGCTGCTGCCGGTGAGCGCTCCGCGTGCAGCCAACGATCCGCGCCCGCGCTTCGAGCTGCCCGGCTCGCCGGCCGAACCGCTGCCGCTGCTGGCACCGACCGAGGCCTCCGGCCTGAGCCGGGCGCTCGCCGCCGCGCAGGCGCAGCTCGCGCCGGCGCAGGTGCGACCGGCCTTCACCGCGCATCTGGCGACGGTGCTGGCGGCGATGGCGCGCGACGGGCGCGGCCTGACCTGGGTGCCGCAGCGCCTGGTCGCCGACGATCTCGCGGCCGGCCGGCTGGTGCACGCCGGCGATGCGTCCTGGACCATTCCGATGTCGATCCGGCTCTACCGGCCGCGCAACCTCACCGGTGCCGCCGCCACGCGGCTGTGGGCCGCCGCCGGCGGCGACTGAGGCAGCCGCGCGCACCGGCAGCGGCTACGCTCGCGGTCGATGTCCGCGCCGGAGGCCGCCACCATGACCGAAACCGCATCCACGAGCGCCGGCGACCGTGCCGCCGTCGTCACCGTCCGGCCCGAGGCCGAAGTCCTGACCCGCCAGCGCCTGCCGTATTTCGTCGGCATCTGCGCGGCCACCGCCGGCGCCCGCGGCCTGGCGATGCATCTGGTCGTGATCCCGCCGGGCGCGGCTTCCGAGCCGCACCTGCATCGCGGCTACGAGACGGCGATCTACATTCTCGAAGGCCGCGTCGAGACCCGCTACGGCCGGCGGCTCGAACACCGGGTCGTCAACGTCGCCGGCGACTTCGTCTACATCCCCGCCGACCTGCCGCACCAGGCCGTCAATCTGAGCGCCACCGAACCCGCCCGGGCACTGGTGGCCCGCAACGACGCAGCCGACCGCGAACACGTGGATCCCTGGCAAGCGCCTGTCTGACCAAGGCGTCATGTTCACGGCGTTCCCTCGCTGCGCCGGACTGTGGTAAACGGGCTTCCCGCCCTGGCTGCGTCGCCTCATGCCAGCTCCGCATTCCGGCCCGGTCCGCTGCTGCAGACGCTTCCGCACCCCGACCGTGCCAGCTCCCGACCGGCCTCGCCGCCGCCCCGAGAATCCGTGGCCCTCATGACCGATCCCCTCACGTCCGTACCGGCTGACGCTCCCCCGTCACCGATGCCGACGGGGTTGCGGATGCTGCTGACCGGTCTCGGCTGTTTCGCGGCGGCCGTGATCTGCATCCTGCTGTCGCGCGGCAGCAGCCCGCTCGCCACGATCTGGCTGCCGAACGCCATCCTGCTCGCCGTGGCGCTGCGGGCACCGTACCGGCAGATCTGGCCGGTGGTGATCACCGGAGCCGCCGCCGGCCTGTGTGCGAACCTGGCCACCGACGTCTCGCCCGGTCTGGCCGCCGGCTATGCGTTCGCGAATCTGGTCAGCGTGCTGGTGCCGCTGCTCGCGCTGCGCCCGGCCGATTCGCAGCCCTTCCTGCTGACCGAGCGCCCGACAAGCGCCGTGCGGCTGATCCTCGTGGTCGCCACCGGCACGATGCTGTCGGCGCTCGTCGGCGGCGCGCTGCTGGCGACCGTGCACGCACGGCCGCTGCCGGCCTCGATCGGCAACTGGCTGACCAGTGACCTGACCGGCATGGTCGCGGTGCTGCCGCTCGGGCTGCGCGCCAGCCTGCGCGAGTCGCACTACTGGTTCGCGGCCGGGCGGCGCACCGAGATCCTCCTGCTGTACGGGCTGACCATCGCCGGCACCTTCGCCAGCCTGCAGCTCAGCCCGTTCCCGTTCGTGACCATCGAACTTCCGCTGCTGCTCGCCTCGTTCCGGCTCGGCCTCGGCGGCACGGCGCTGCTGTGTGCCTGCGAGAGCCTGCTGTTCGCCGCCCTGCTGTCGGTACTGCCGCCGGTCCCGATGCAGATGGCCCTGCAGACCTACGGGCCGGGCATCAATGCGCTGGCGCAGTTTGCACCGCTCGCCGTTGCCTGGCTGCTGGAATGCCGCTCTGCCGACATGGGCCGGCTGCGCGCCAGCGAGGAGCGCCTGCGCAGCGCGATGCGCGATTCGGCGATCGGCATGGCCCTGATCGATCTCGAAGGCCGCTTCGTCGCCGTGAACCCGGCGCTCTGCGCGCTCGGCGGCCACGAGGCGCAGGCCCTGCTCGGCCATCACTTCGCCGACTTCATCCACGGCCCGGACCGCTACGTGGCGCAGGAGCTCGCGCGGCAGCTCGCCGAGGGCACGATCGGTTCGACCCGCTACGAACTGCGCGGCCTGCGCGCCGACGGCTCGCTGCACTGGCTGCGCGTGGTTGCCTCGTGCATGCGTGACGGCCAGCAGCGCCCGACCGGCTTCATCGCCCAGATCGAGGACATTGACGCCCAGCGTCAGGCCGAACGCGCACGCACCGAGCAGGCCGCGCTGATCGAGCGCGCGCACGACGCGATCATCGGCCGCGATGCCGAGGGCCGGGTCACGCACTGGAACCGCGGTGCCGAGCGTCTGTATGGCTGGAGCGCGGCCGAGATGACCGGCCAGCCGCTGCACGAGCGCCTGGACACGCACAACGCCGTCAGCGGCGCGGCCGATGAGACGGAGCGCACTGCGCTCGATTACTGGGAAGGCACGCTGCTGCAGCGTCACCGCGACGGTCACGCGCTGACGATCGAGAGCCGCCGCGTGCTGCTGCGCGGACCCGACGGCCGGCTGTCGGCGACGCTGGAGATCAACCGCGACGTGAGCACGCTGCGCGAGGCCGTGCATCTGCACGCGCAGTTCGTGGCGCTGGTGGCGCGCGAGCTGCGCGCGCCGCTGACCACGATCGGCGGCACGCTCGACCTGATCGCCAGCGGCGCGCTCGGCACGGTCTCCGGCGAAGCGCAGGATCTCATCGACATCGCCCGCCGCCACGATGCCCGGCTGATGCGCATCGTCGCCGACATCCAGGACGCCGAACGCATCGCCGCCGGCGACGTGCCGCTGGCCCCGCAGACGATCGCGCTCGCTGCGCTGCTCGGACAGCTCCGCGACGAATACGCCGCGGCCGCGGCCGCGGCCGGGATCAGGATCGACATCGACGCCGCCGGCGAACTCAGCGTCAACGCCGACCCCGAGCGCCTGACGCAGGTGCTCGGCCATCTGCTCGACAACGCGCTGCGCCATGCCCCGGCCGGCAGCGCAGTGACGCTGCGCGCGCTGAAACTGCCGGGCCGGCGCGCCGGCATCGAAGTCTGCGACCGCGGTGCCGGCGTCCCGGCCGAGCTGCGCCCGCGGCTGTTCCACCGCTTCCTGCAGGGACCGGTCGAGACCGGCCGGCCCGCCGGCGGCGCCGGTCTCGGCCTGTACATCGCCCGCGAGCTGACCGAGCGCCAGGGCGGCACGATCAACTACGAGACCGGCCCCGAGGGCACCTGCCTGCACCTCGAACTGCCGCTGGCCGTGGTCACGAGCACGCACAGCGAGCGCCCGCACGTGCTCGTGGTCGAGGATGACGCGCTCGCGGCCTCGGCCTTCGTCGCCGAGCTGAGCCGCGACGGCTACATCGCCGAGGTCGCCGGCAGCGTGCGCGCCGCGCGCGAGAAGCTCGCCGTCGGCCGCTACGCGCTGGTCACCGTCGACATGCTGCTGCCCGACGGCATGGGCGAGGAAGTCATCCGCGCGATGCGCGAGGACCCGCGCCACGTCGCCGTGCCGGTCATGGTCGTCTCGGCGCTGCCGCAGGGCTCGCTGGAAGCCGTGGCGCTGCCGGTCGCCGACTGGCTGCCGAAGCCGGTGCGGCCCGAGCGCCTGCAGGCAGCGATCGCCGCGCTCGGCGTGCACGCCGAGCGCGCGCAGGTGCTGCACGTCGAGAACGATCCCGGCATGCGCGAATACGTGCGCCGCCTGCTCGGCCCGCGCGTGAAGCTCTTCGATGCCGAAACCCTATCCGAAGCCGAGCACCTGGCCGCGACGCTGCCGTTCGATCTGGCGATCCTCGACCTGCTGCTGCCCGATGGCTACGGCCTCGCCGTGGCGCCGAAGCTGCACACCGCCGGCGGCGAGCCGACGCCGGTGCTGGTGTTCTCGGCCGGCGAACCCGACCCCGCCCAGTGGCAGGCGATCGCCGGCACCCTGAGCAAGGCGAGCGCCACCGGCAAGGACCTGCTGCGCACGGTCGGCTCGCTGCTCGGGCGCGACCGCGAGGGACCGCCCCATGAATGATCCTGCCGCCGCCGGCACGCTGCGCCTGCTGTACATCGACGACGACCCCGAACAGCGCCTGCTCGTGCGCCTCGCGCTCGAACGGCTCGGCGGCTGGCAGATCACGCTGGCCGGCAGCGCCGATGCGCAACTGCCGGCGCTCGCGCAGCGCACCGGCGCCGGCTGCGTGCTGCTCGCGACGGCACCCGACCCGGCAGCGACCGAAGCCGTGCTGGCCCTGCTGCGGGCCGATGAGCGCAGCGCGGCGCTGCCGGTGGTGATCCTCGCCGTGCTGGCACCGCCGGCGGCCGCCGCGCGCTGGCGCTCGCTCGGTGCGCTGGAGGCGATCACCGGACCGCTGGTGCCGAGCGCGCTGCCGGCCCGGCTGCGGGCGCTGCGCACGGTCCGGCGCACCGAGCCCGGCGCCGCGGCGCCGGCCGCGCCCGAAGCCGATGCCGACCCGATCGCCGACCTGCGCCGGAGCTTTCTTGCGCAGCTGCCCGAACGGCGCCAGGCCCTGCGCAGCCACTGGCAGTCGGCGGCCGGCGGCGATCCGGCGGCGGCCGACGAGGTGCGCCTGATCGCCCACCGCCTTGCCGGCACCGGCGCAACCTTCGACCAACCGGCGGTCGGCACCCAGGCCCGCCGCGTCGAAACCGCGCTGCTCGCCTGGCGTGCCCGGCCCGGCGAGACCGATCTGCGCGCCGCGGTCGACACGGCGCTGGCGGACTTCGAGGCCGCGGTGTCGGCAGCCCTCGGGCCGTCTGCAGCGGCGGATGCCGCGCCGGCGAGCACCGACGCGCCGCCGCCAACGCCGACCTCTGCGCCGACCGCGCCTCCGGCATCTCCCCGACCGGCGCGCAGTGAAGCCTCCACCGACCCGCAGCCCGGCACAGCTGAGGCCGGGACCGGGGCCGGGCCCGAAGTCAAAGCCGAGCCCAGTGCCACGGCCACGCTGTGGGCTGTCGGCATCGCACCGATGCTGCTCACGACCCTGTCGCCGCTCGAACTGCAGTTGCGGACCTTCGCCGACCTCGATGCCGCGCTGTCGGCGCTGGAGGCCGGCGTCACGGCCCCGGCCGCGACGCTGATCGGCACCGCGATGCTCGGGCGGCCCGAGGCCATCGCCCGGCTGCGCGCACGCGCACCGCTTGCGCTGTACAGCGGTCGCGGCAGCCTCGCCGACCGCATCGCCGGCGTGCATGCCGGGGCCGAGACCTGTTTCGCCGCGACCGTCGATCAGGCCCTGCTCGGTGAATGGCTGGAGATGCGCTGCGTGCCGCGCGTCGGCGATGCGCTGCGCGTGCTGCTCATCGACGACGACCCGATATTCATCGCACTGTGCAGCAACCTGCTGTCCGGCAACGGTTTCGTGGTGCGGGCGATGGAACACCCGTACGCGCTCTGCGAGGAGCTGGCCGAGTTCGAGCCGGATGTGCTGCTGCTCGATCTGTACCTGCGCGACTGCACCGGCCTGGAGGTCGCCACCGCCCTGCGCCAGTTCCCGGGCTGGTCGAACCTGCCGATCGTGTTCCTGTCGGCCGATCACGAGCTGGCGCATCAGGCCGCTGCCCTCGGAGCCGGGCTCGATGACTGGCTGTCGAAGCCGTTCGAGGCCGTGCAGCTGCGTCAGGTCGTGCAGACGCGCGCGCTGCGCGGCCGCCGCCTGCGCGCCCGGGTCGACACCGATCCGCTGACCGGCGTGCTGTCGGCAAGCAGCTTCGAGAACCGCCTCGGCATCGAGGTCGGCCGTGCCCAGCGCTACGGCCGGGCCCTGTCGCTGGTGCTGATCGATCCGGACGAACTCGGCGCGCTCGCCGATGCCCAGGGCCGCGGCGCCGCCGACCGCCTGCTGTGCCTGCTCGCGCAGCAGCTCGGGCAGCGCGTGCGCCGCAGCGACCTGCTCGGACGCGGCCACGGGGCCGCCTTCGCGCTGGCCCTGACCGAGACCGGCGGCGACGTGGCCGGCTGCGTGATCGAGACGCTGCGCAGCACCTGGCAGCGCAGCGCCGCCGACGCGGCCCAGCCCCCCGCCCTGGCGGGTTTCAGCGCCGGACTGGCCGCGCTGCGCGCCGGCGAAAACGCCCCTGCCCTGCACGAGCGGGCGCTGCGGGCGCTGCGGGCTGCACGCCGTGCCGGCGGCAACCGCCTGCTGCGCATGACCGAACTCGGCGATCAGGCCGATTCCGGCTGCGGGCCGGAAATGCCGAAGACGACCTCCAGCGGCCGCGGCTCGCTGATGTAGTAGCCCTGCGCATAGTCGATGCCGATCTCGCCGAGCAGCTTCAGCGTCGCTTCCGTCTCGACGTATTCGGCGATCGTGCGCTTGCCGAAGCCGATCGCGATCTGGTGCAGCGCCCTGACGATGGCCTGATCCTCGGGGCGGTCGGGGAGCTGGCGGATGAACGATCCGTCGAGCTTCAGGTAATCGACCGGGAAGTGGCGCAGGTACGTGAACGACGAGAAGCCGATGCCGAAGTCATCGAGCGCGAAGCGGCAGCCGAGGCTCTTGATCGCGACGATGACCGCCAGCGCCTGCTCGAAGTCGGCGACCGCCGCGGTCTCGGTGATCTCGAAGATCAGCCGCGCCGGATCGACGTCGTGCTCATCGAGCGCACGGCGCAGCAGTGCCAGCAGCTCCGGATCGCCGAGCGTGTGGCCGGACAGGTTCAGCGCGAAGCTCGCGTCGTGGCCGCTGCGCGTGATCGCGGCCAGATGGCGGATCGCCTTGGTCAGCACGCGCCGGTCCAGCGCGTTGATCATGCCGGTGCGCTCGGCCGCCTCGATGAACTGCCCGGCGGCGTGGATGCGCCCGTCCGGGTCGCGCAGACGCACCAGCACCTCGTGGTGCGAGATCGTGCCCTCGCCGATGTGCATGATCGGCTGGAAGTACAGCTCGATGCGGTCCTCGTCGAGCGCCGAGGCGACACGGTCCTTCCACAGCATGCGGTCCTGCAGGCGCTCGCGCGCCCGGTCGGCCTCCGAGAACAGATGCCAGTGGCCGCGACCGGCCTCCTTGGCCTGGTACATCGCGAAATCCCCGTGCGCGAGCACTTCCTCGGCCCCGCCCTGCCCGGGGAACAGCACGATGCCGATGCTCGCCGACAGCCGGAACGGCCGGCCGGCGACCTCGCAGCGGATGTTGGCGATCTGCTGGTTGATGTCGGCGCCGATGCGGCAGGCGCGCTCGGCGTCGGTCTCGCGCAGCAGCACCGCGAACTCGTCACCGCCCAGGCGGGCGATGAAGTCGGCTTCCGGCAGCCCGCGCTGCAGCGCCACCGCCACGGCCTTCAGCAGCCGGTCGCCGCTCTGGTGGGTGTCGGCTTCGTTGATGTAGCGGAACTGGTCGAGATCGACCATCAGCAGCGCACCGCTGCGGTTCTGGCGCGCTGCGGCCGCGATCATCAGCTCCAGTTCCTCCTGCAGGCGCGGACGGTTCGGCAGGCCGGTGAGCTGGTCGTGATCGGCCAGCCAGGCGAGCCGCATCTCGGCACCGCGTCGCTCGGTGTTGTCGAGACCGACCGAGACGATCAGCGGCCCGCCGCCGTCGACGCTGCGCCCGAGCCGCGAGTGATGCCAGGTCAGCGTGCGCAGCGTGCCATTGCGATGCACCACCAGCGATTCGTGGCGCAGGTGCTCGTTGCCGGCGAGCAGCCCGCGCAGCGCCATCGTCAGCTCGCCGGCCGACTCCGGCGCCAGCAGCTGCAGGAAGGGCTGGCCGCCGAGTTCCTCGCGCGCGGCCCCGCTGATCGCCGAGGCGAAGCTGTTGGCGCGCACGATGCGAAGCTGCGCATCAAGCGTCAGGATCGCGACCTGCGCGGTATCGAGCAGGCTGTTGACGAAATCGCGCTCGGCGGCGAGCTCGTCGCGCTGGCGGGCCAGACCCTCGGTGCGTTCGCGCACCACGGCTTCGAGGATTTCCAGCCGGTCGGCCAGCGCGATCGTGATCGCATCCAGCCAGTCGATCTCGTCGTGCCCGAAGCGCAGGCCGCGGCCGTCCGGCGTGATGACGCCGGCCAGCGTCGTGCGCACCGCCGCGAACTCGCTCTGCGCGAGCAGCGGCAGCGTCTGCGCCGTCTTGCGCAGCCGCGACATCGGCCGCCACAGGATCGCGAGCAGCGCGCATTCGGCGAGCAGCCAGCCGATCGCGCCGATGCCGAAGGCCGTCTGCGCGGCGGCGCGGATGTCGGAGAGCGGCGCCGTGATGTCGGCGATCACCAGCAGCCGGATCGGATGGTCGCGGGCCAGGCCCGGCAGCGTCGACACCCGCAGGTCGTAGCTGCGCTCGCCGGCCTCGACCAGCAGGCCGCCGGCGGCATCCTCAAGCGCCTGCCGGCCGGCCGCGAGCCTCAGCACCGGCAGCGACTGCTCGGGACGGGTCAGCGCCGAGAGGTCGGCGTTCCAGGCATCGAGCCGGCCGAGCGCCGGATCGCGGCTGCCGCGGGCGCCGATGCGCAGCAGCCCGACCTCGGCGCCGGAGACGGCGGCGAAGCTGCGCAGCGTGTCGGCCAGCCCGACGCCGAGCAGCACGACGCCGGCGTTGCGGCCCTCGGCGAGCATCGGCGCGGCGACGTAATGCATGCACTCGGGGCTGCATTCGAGCAGGCTCTGCGGCGTCTCCTGCGCGCGCGCCATCGCCACCAGCCCGACCAGCCGCGCCTCGACCTCGGTGCCCGAACTCACCGACCACTGCGCGAGCGCGCTGGCGTCGTCGCTGCCGTAGACCACGAGCCGGTCGAGGCCGAGATCGAACTGCAGGGCCGGCCACTGCGCATCGAGCACGCTGGCGACCGCCAGCCCGTCGTTGCCGCGCAGCGCCGTCTGCATGCCCGGAAAGGTCGGGATCATGCCCGCGAGCTGACGCAGGCGCTCGACCGACTGGCCCATCAGCGCATGCAGCTCGCGCAGGCGTGCGGCGTTGTCCTGCGCGAGCTGCGTGCGCAGCTGCCTGCTCAGGTTGTCGTAGTTCAGCCAGGCCCCGCCGAAGATCATCACGACCAGCACGATGCTGGTCAGCAGCAGCGCGCGCCATTTGAGGCTGATGAAGTGACCCTGGCCGGGGACGGGCGATGCGGGTTCCATGTTCTGCAATGCCATGCGCCGGTGGGCCGATGCCCGACTGCTGAAAAGGCGATGTCCGTGTGGTCGGACCGGTGTGGACAGGGTATGCCATCCGGTGGCCTTGCAACCGTCAATTCGCATGTCGCAGTGCAACATGCCTTGCAGGCCGCACCGGCCGCACCGGCCGCACCGGACGCAGTTGGCCCGGCAAGCCGTCGGCCGGCGGAAACGGAAGCACCCCGCACATCGGTGGCGCATCGGCTGCGCGGCGCCGGACTTCACAGTACGGCATCTGCGCGGCGTACCGGTATCATGGCCGCTGCGTCCCTCGCCGGCCCGCCGGCCGCCTTTCCGCCCGAACCGGATTTTCCTTCGCATGAACCCCCAGCGCATCGTCGTCGGCCTGTCCGGCGGCGTCGATTCCGCCGTCAGCGCGTGGCTGCTGCGCGAGCAGGGCCACGAGGTCCACGCCGTGTTCATGAAGAACTGGGACGATGCGCTCGACACCGGCTGGTGCAGCGCCGCCGAGGACCTGCGCGACTGCGAGGACATCTGCGCGACGCTCGACATCCCGCTGCACCGCGTGAACTTCGCGCGCGAATACCGCGAGCGCGTGTTCGCGGCCTTCCTGTCCGAACTCGCCGCCGGACGCACGCCGAACCCCGACGTGCTCTGCAACCGCGAGATCAAGTTCCGCGCCTTCCTCGACCACGCGCTGGCCCTCGGTGCCGATGCGCTCGCCACCGGCCACTACGCGCGCACGGCCCGCACCGCCGATGGTCGCGTGCAGCTGCTGAAGGGCCTCGACCCGGGCAAGGACCAGAGCTACTTCCTGCACGCGCTCGAACAGCGCCAGCTCGCCCCGGCCTGCTTTCCGGTCGGCGCGCTGCCCAAGCGCGAGGTGCGCGCCATCGCCGCGCGCCTCGGCCTGGTCGTGCACGACAAGAAGGATTCGACCGGCATCTGCTTCATCGGCGAGCGCGACTTCACGCAGTTCCTCGCGCAGTACCTGCCGGCCGAGCCCGGTCCGATGCGCACGCCCGACGGCGAGTGCGTCGGCACGCACCGCGGCCTGGCCTTCTACACGCTCGGTCAGCGTCAGGGCCTGGAGATCGGCGGCCGGCGCGGCGGCAGCGGCGCACCGTGGTTCGTCGCCGGCAAGGACCGGGAGACCAACACGCTGACCGTCGTGCAGGGGAGCGATCATCCGGCGCTGCTCGCCGCGGGCCTGCGCGCCTCGAAGCTCTCGTGGATCGCCGGCGAGGCGCCGGCGCTGCCGTATCGCTGCAGCGCCAAGATCCGCTACCGGCAGGCCGACCAGCCCTGCACGCTGCTCGCGATCGACGGCGACACGGCCCGGGTGCGCTTCGATGTGCCGCAGCGCGCCGTGACGCCAGGCCAGTCGGTGGTGTTCTACGACGGCGAGGTCTGCCTCGGCGGCGGCATCATCGACGCGGCCGGCGACTGAGCCTGCGCGGCGCGCGCGTCAGTCCGGCTCCAGCAACTCGATGCCGGCGTGCAGCCGGCCGTCAGCATCGAGCCCGAGCCAGCCGCAGCTGAGCGGCAGCCGGAAGCGGCGCGGACCGGCCGAACCGGGGTTCAGGTACAGCACGCCGTCGCGCCGCTCGATCAGCGGCCGGTGGCTGTGACCGCTGACCACCACCGCGCAGCCGGCGGCCCGCGCATCGCACGCGAGCGTTTTCAGGTCGTGCACGATCAGCGCACGCAGGCCGGGCACGCAGTCGGTGATCAGGGTTTCGGGCAGGCGTGCGGCCCAGTCACCGGAGTCGTTGTTGCCGCGCACGGCGAGCACCGGGGCGATCTGCGCGAGCCGTTCGAGGATTTCCGGATCGCCGATGTCGCCGGCGTGCAGGATCAGCCGGCTGTCGCGCAGCGCATGCAGCGCCGCCGGCCTGAGCAGCCCGTGCGTGTCGGAAATGACGCCGATGCGCACAAGCCCCCGGTCGTGCGCGGACGCCGGCATCAGCGCGGCTCCGACTGCACCGCCGGCGGCGCGGTCAGGCGCAGGAACACGCCGAGCGCGATCAGCAGCACCGCGGCCGAGATCAGCAGCGCGACCGGATAGACGAGGTTGCCGGCCAGATCGAGCTGGCTGTACTTGATCGCCATGATCAGGCCTTCGAGCACCAGCGCGCTGCAGACCGTGCCGACGAAGCGGCTGATCGTGCGGCGCACGGTCTGGTAGGCGTTGTCCGGCGAGTTGTCGGGGTCGTACTCCTTGCCGACGCCGACGCCGAGTTCGTACATCGCCAGCGAGATCACCAGCGTGTTGATGCCGCTGACGACGATGCTCAGCACCTCCTCGCTGCCCTCGCGCCAGGCGCCGGCGAACTGCCAGCCGGCGACCAGGATCAGCGCGAACGCCAGCCCCTGGAAGATCATCGCGAACAGGCTGGCCATCAGTTGCTGGTAAATCTTCACGGTTGCGGAATCCTCAGGCTGCACAGGCGGGTCGGTGAACTGGGGCCGCAACGGACACGAAAGATTCCACCGCCCGCGAGCCGGCAGGATGGCCGGCGGAACATCCGCATGCTCCCCGCCCGCAGGCGGATGCCACCGGCGCGCCGGCCGGGCCGATGGGCAGGACAGCGCGGCAGCGGGCATCACTCGCGCCTGCCGCGCATGCCGAGCTTCTGCATCCGCGACCGCAGGGTGCTCGGGTGCAGCCCCAGTGCCGCCGCCGCGCCCTTCGGGCCTTCGATGACGCCGTTGCAGCCGGCGAGCACCTGCTCGATGTGGCGGCGCTCGACGGCTTCGAGGTTGGCGCCTTCCTCCGCCGCCGGCGCCATCGGCAGCGGGCGCGCCGCGGCGGCGGCATCCATCGGCACCGGCTGCGCCGCCAGCCCCGTCACCGGGCTGAGCGCGACGCCGGGTGATACCGGCATCAGCCCGAGATCCTCGACCTCGATGGTGTCGCCGCTGGCGAGGATCGCCGCGCGTTCGATGACGTTCTGCAGCTCGCGCACGTTGCCCGGCCAGCTCCAGGCGATGAGGCGCTCGCGCGCGGCGGGGCTCACGCCGTGCAGCGACTTGCCGAGGCGGCGCGCGAGGCCGGCGAGCGTGTGCGTGACCAGCAGCGGGATGTCCTCGGGCCGCTCGCGCAGCGGCGGCACGCGCACCGGGAAGACGTTCAGCCGGTAGTACAGATCGGCCCGGAACAACCCGGCCTCGACCATCTGCGCCAGGTCGCGGT
>JAFEGB010000350.1 GCA_018240295.1 Pseudomonadota bacterium | reverse complement strand
TGCGGCGCATCGGCCGGCAGCGGCGGCACGACGACTTCGGGCTGCCCGTCCGGCGCAACGGCCCCGGCCTCGACGGCCGGCGTTTCCGTCGCCCCGGCCACTTCCGGGACCGGTGCTTCGCTTACGGCGACGGCAGCTTCGGCCACCGTGTCACCGGCCTCGACATCGCCCATGACCTCGGCCGGCGTCTGCGGCGCTTCGGCCGGCATATCGGCGATGGCACCGGCAGCGACCTGCGCCTCGCCGAGGATGTCGGCAACCGCTTCGGCCACGGCCTCGGCGATGCCGCCGTCGACGACCGGCACCGGCACATCCTCCGGCACCGCCGCATCTTCCGGCACCGGTTCCGGCACCGGCGCATCTTCCGCGACCGGCGCGGTTTCGGCAGGCACAGCGGCTTCGGCCGGTGCATCGGTTGCTGCCGCCGGCGCCTCGACCGGAGCCGCGGCTTCGGGCACAGGCGCCGGGGTTTCGACCGGAACGCTGCCGGCGGCCGCTTCCATCGTTGGCTCCGCTGCGGTCGTTTCGGCGGCATCGGTCGTGACCGGCGCCTCGCCCGCCACCGCCTCCGCTGCGCCGGCCACGGCGACCGCGGTCACGGCAGCAGTCGCCAGGCCGGTGACCGGCTCCGGGGCTCCGGTGACGGCATCGGCGTTGGCCAGCGTGCCGCGCGGCAGGCGCGGCCGGCCGTTGCGCACGTAGCGACCGGCCGGTACCGCGAAGCTGCTGCGCGCCGGTGCGGACTCGACGGACTCGACAGCTTCGGTGGTTTCGGTGGTTTCGATGGTTTCGGTGGACGCGAAGGATTCACCGCCACCGGCCTCGACCGCGGCGCCCGCTTCGGCCGCCGCGTCACCGCCCTCGCCGGCTTCCAGCTCGGCGCCGGTTCCGGCTTCACGCTCGTTGCCGCGACGGCGACGACGGCCGCCGCGACGGCCGCGACGACCGCCCCGCGCATCGTCACCGGCATCGTCACCACCGGCCCCATCCCCGGCTTCCACCGGAGCGCGCACGTCTTCATCGGCATCCGGCGGTTCGGGCAGGCGCATGACCGGCGCGGCCGGGATGTTTTCGGGCTCCGGAACCGGCGCGGGAGCCGGCGCCGGCATCGCGTCCGGCAGCGGCGCTTCGGCGAGCGGCGGGTTCACGGCCGGCTCGGGCTGCACCGGCGTCTCGGCGGCCGGACGGCGATCGTTGCGCTCCGGGCGCTGACGGTCGCGCCGATCGCGCCGCTCACGCTCCGGACGCTCCGGACGCTCCGCGCGCTCCGAGCGTTCCGGACGCTCGCGGCGCGGCTCCTCGGCTGCGGCAGCACGCGGGGCACTGGTGCTGCGGGCTGCCGCCGGGGCGAGCGCGGCCGGCAGCTCGGCTCCGGGGCCGCCGAACAGGTTGCGCCACAGCCAGCGGAAGAAGCCCGGCTCGTCCTCGCCGGGTGCCTCGATGCCGGCAGGGGCGGCGAGTTCGGCCGGGGATGCGGCCGGTGCCGCTTCGGCGCGGCGCGGGGCCGGCGTGACCGGCGCCGGCGTGGCCGGGGCGATCGCGCGCACCGCGGCTTCCTCGGCGGCGAGCTTTGCGACCTGCTGCGCGGCCAGCGACAGGTCGGGCTCCTCCTGACGCACGGCGAGCGTGTAGCTCGGACCACTGGCGCGGCCGGCGGCGAGGTCATCGACACGCACGCGCTCGATCGAGAAGTGCGGCGTGTCCAGGGTCTCGTTCGGCACCAGCGCGATGCGCACGCCGAGCCGCTCCTCGAGCATGGCGAGTGCGGCGCGCTTCTCGTTGAGCAGGAAGGTGGCGACCGGCACCGGCAGTTGCGCGATGACCTTGCCGGTCTTGTCCTTCATCGCCTCTTCCTCGATCAGCCGCAGCACCGACAGCGCCAGCGACTCGGTGCCGCGGATCGTGCCGTGGCCCTTGCAGCGCGGGCAGAGCACGTGCGTGGCCTCGTCGAGCGACGGGCGCAGGCGCTGGCGCGACATCTCCAGCAGCCCGAAGCGCGAGATGCGTCCGACCTGCACGCGCGCGCGATCCATCTTCAGCGCGTCCTTCAGGCGGTTCTCGACCTCGCGCTGGTTGCGCGGCACGGTCATGTCGATGAAGTCGATGACCACGAGGCCGCCGAGGTCGCGCAGGCGCAGCTGGCGGGCGATCTCGTCGGCGGCTTCGAGGTTGGTGTTGAGCGCGGTTTCCTCGATGTCGGCGCCCTTGGTGGCGCGTGCCGAGTTGATGTCGATCGACACCAGCGCCTCGGTGTAGTCGATGACGATCGCGCCGCCCGAGGGCAGGCTGACCTCGCGCTGGTAGGCAGTCTCGATCTGTGACTCGATCTGGAAGCGCGTGAACAGCGGTGTGGCGTCCTGGTACAGCTTCAGCTTCGCAGTGCTGCCCGGCATCACCTGCTGCGTGAACTCGCGCGCCTGCTCGTGCGTCTGCGGGTGATCGACGAGGATCTCGCCGATGTCGGCGCGCAGCAGGTCACGCAGCGCGCGGATGATGATGTTGCTCTCCTGATAGATCAGGAACGGCGCCTTCTTCTGCTGCGAGGCATCCTCGATCGCGCGCCAGAGGTTCAGCAGGTAGTCGAGGTCCCACTGCAGTTCCTCGGTCGAGCGGCCGACGCCGGCGGTGCGCACGATCAGGCCCATGCCGTCGGGCACGTTCAGCGCCGCCATCGCCTCGCGGATCTCCTGGCGATCCTCCCCCTCGATGCGCCGCGACACGCCGCCGGCACGCGGGTTGTTCGGCATCAGCACGAGGTAGCGCCCGGCGAGCGAGATGTAGGTGGTCAGCGCCGCACCCTTGTTGCCGCGCTCCTCCTTCTCGACCTGGACGACGACCTCCTGGCCCTCGCGCAGCGCCTCCTTGATCGACGGCCGGGAGCCTTCGCCGCGCACCGACTCCTGGAAGTAGCCGCGGGCGATCTCCTTGAACGGCAGGAAGCCGTGGCGCTCGGCGCCGTAGTCGATGAAGGCGGCTTCGAGCGAAGGCTCGATGCGCGTGATCCGCCCCTTGTAGACGTTGGACTTCTTCTGCTCGCGGGAGGGGGTTTCGATGTCGAGGTCGTAGAGCTTCTGGCCATCGACCAGCGCAACGCGCAACTCTTCCTGCTGAGTGGCGTTGATCAGCATTCTCTTCATGCAAGACGTCTCCGGCGCTCGGACCGGAAGCCCACGGCGTTGTCGCCGCTACTACGGGGAAAGGCACGGCAGACAGGCCGGGCGCCGGCCAGCCGGGGTACTCACGGCCGGTGCTGCCCGGGACCTCGTCGCCGCGCCGTCGCGGCAGTGGGCGCGGGAGCGCGAATGGCATCGCTCTGGAAATTAAGGCAGGGTCGAGCGATGGAAAAACCCCTTGGATACCCGCCCGGTTGCGCCTTCAGGCATGCAGCGAAGCGCAGGATTCCGGGCGTGTACCGAAAACTTATCGAGTGTTTCGCGACCACCGGACCGATGGATGAAATCGGCTGCCGGCCGGCGACAACGATCCGGAATATAACAGTGCCTCGCGCCGCCGCACAAATGAGCCTGCACGGGGCTTCTGCGGTTATCATGCGGCCATGAGCCAGTCTTCTCCGCCCCCGGCCGTGCGCTTCGTCGAGGTTCCCGCCGAATGCGACGGCCAGCGCATCGACAACTTCCTGATCCGTACGCTCAAGGGCGTTCCGAAGAGCCTCGTCTACCGCATCCTGCGAACCGGCGAGGTGCGCGTGAACAAGGGTCGCGCGCGCCCCGAGCACCGCGTCGCGGCCGGTGACAGCGTGCGGCTGCCGCCGATCCGCGTCGCCGCCGAAGACGATGCGCCGGCCATGCCCGCGCGCGGCCTGCTCGAACGGCTCGAAGCCGCGATCCTGTACGAGGATGCCCGGCTGCTGGTGCTCGACAAGCCCTCGGGCATCGCCGTGCATGCCGGCAGCGGCATCGACGCCGGCGTCATCGAGGGCCTGCGCGTGCTGCGCCCCGAGGTGTTCCTCGAACTCGCGCACCGCCTCGATCGCGACACCAGCGGCGTGCTGGTGCTCGCCAAGACGCCGGAAACCCTGCGCGCGATCCACGACGCGCTGAACACCCGCAGCACCGACAAGCGCTATCTGGCGCTGGTGCGCGGCGCCTGGCGCGGCGGCGAGCACGTCGTCGATGCGCCGCTGCGCAAGGGCATGATCCGCGGCGGCGAGCGCATGGTCGAGGTCGCGCCCGACGGCAAGCCGGCGCTGAGCCGCTTCCGGCCGCTGCGCCGGCACGCCGACTGCACGCTGGTCGAGGTCACGATCGAGACCGGCCGCACGCACCAGATCCGCGTGCATGCCGCGCACCTCGGCCATCCGCTCGCCGGTGACGACAAGTACGGCGATCCGGCCTTCAACCGCACGCTGGCCGCCCTCGGCCTGCGGCGCCTGTTCCTGCACGCGCAACTGCTGAGCCTGCCGCTCGGCGGGCGCCCGCTGACGCTGGAAGCGCCGCTCTGCCCGGAACTCGCGCGCGTGCTCGACACCCTCGCCGCGCGCGGCTGAGCCCCCCTGCCCTGCCCGGAGTCGCCCGACGATGCCCGATCGCGCCTTCGACCTGCTCGTGTTCGACTGGGACGGCACGCTGATGGATTCCGAGTACCGGATCGTCGCCTGCCTGCGCGCCGCGAGCCTGAGCCTCGGCCTGCCGGCCCTCGCCGATGCCGCCTACCGGCACGTGATCGGCCTCGGCCTGATCGAGGCCTGCGCGATGCTGTATCCGCTCGCCGGCGACGACGCGCACCTGCAGCTCGCCGAGGCCTACAAGCACGAATTCCTGAGCCGCGATCCGGCCGGCATGCAGCTGTTCGCCGGCGCGACCGGGGTGCTCGAAGCGCTTTGTGCCGACGGCTACCGGCTGGCGGTCGCCACCGGCAAGAGCCGCGCCGGCCTCGAACGCGCCTATCGCGACACCGGCCTCGGGCGGCTGTTCGAGGCGAGCCGCTGCGCCGATGAAACCGCGTCGAAACCCGATCCGCGCATGCTGCACGAACTGCTCGCCGAGACCGGCGTGCCGGCCGCGCGCGCGCTGATGATCGGCGACACCGAATTCGACCTGGCGATGGCACGCGCCGCCGGCATGGCGGGCATCGGCGCGACCTGGGGCTGCCACGCCCCCGAACTGCTGCTGCGGCATGCGCCGCTCGCCTGCCTCGACGACATCGCCGATCTGCCGGCGCTGCTCGCCTCGCTGCCGGCGGCGGCCGCCTGAACCCCTGTATGGAGCCACCCGCATGAGCGACCAGCCGCCGCCGGACCCGTGGAAGGAACCCGCATCGCCGCCGCCGGCCCCGGGCACCGCCGCGCCGGCGCCGGTCGAGGCCGGCGCGCTCGCGGTGCTCGCCGACAGCGCGCGCGAGCTGCTGCGCGAACGCCGGCGGGAGCGGCGCTGGCGGCTGTTCTTCCGTGCCGCCTGGCTGATCGTGGTGCTGCTCGTGCTCGCGCAGTGGCGCGCCGGCAGCGACATGACGGCGGCCACGCTCGGCGGCGGCCGGCACGCGGCGAAGGTCAGCGTCGACGGCCTGATCGCCCCGGGCACCGACGTCAGCGCCGAGCGCGTGCTGCACGGCCTGCGCACGGCCTTCGCCGATCGCGAGGCGGCCGGCATCATCCTCGACATCAACAGCCCCGGCGGCAGCCCGGTGCAGGCCGGACAGGTCTACGCCGAACTGCGCCGGCTGCGTGCGCAGCATCCGGACAAGCCCGTGTACGCGGTGATCGGCGATGTCGGCGCCTCCGGCGCGTACTACATCGCCGCCGGCGCGCAGGAGATCTACGCCGATCGCGCGAGTCTGGTCGGCTCGATCGGCGTGCGCATGGACGGCTTCGGTTTCGTCGAGGCCATGCAGCGCCTCGGCATCGAACGGCGGCTGCTGACCTCGGGCGCCAACAAGGGCCTGCTCGATCCGTTCAGCCCGGTGCAGCCGGCGCAGCTCGCGCACGTGCAGACGCTGCTCGATGCCATCCACCAGCAGTTCATCGCCGCGGTGCGCGAAGGCCGCGGCGAGCGCCTGCACGAGACGCCGGAGATCTTCAGCGGCCTGTTCTGGACCGGCGAGCAGGCGCAGGCGCTCGGGCTGGTCGATGGCTACGGCAGCGTCGAATCCATCGCCCGCGACAAGCTCGGCACCACGCAGATCCGCGACCACACGCAGCAGGAAAAACCCTTCGAGCGGCTGTTCGGCCAGGTCGAATCGACGCTGGCAGGCGCACTGACCCGCGCCTTCGGGCTCGACAGTCCGCTGCGCTGATTCCGGCCGCCATGCACCGCCTTCCGCACCGCGCGCAGGCCGCTGCGCGCGGCTTCCGTCCCTGTCCCCCCTCTGAACCGGAATCGAACCGGACCTGCAGGAGCGCCCGCCCGTGAGCGAACCGACGCCCTCGATCTTCGAACGTGTCTTCCTGGCCTTCAGTGCCTTCGGCCGCACGCTGGCCTCGGGCCGCTTTGCCGCCGGCGTGGCCCGGCTGCGCCACGGCGATGCCGGTGCGAGCGCAGCCGCCGCGCTGCCGGTGGTGATGCCGGAGCCGCTCGCTGCCGTGCCCCCGCCGCCTCCGGCCCCGGTGGCGCCGCCGGTGGTGCTGCGCGAGGTCACGCCCGATGCCGCGCTGCAGCTGCTCGGCCTGCTGCAGCAGGAGGGCCGGCTGATCGACTTCCTGCAGGAGGACCTCGGTGCGGCCGGCGATGCCGACATCGGCGCCGCGGCGCGCATCGTCCACGAGGGCTGCCGCAAGGTGCTGCGCACGCACTTCGAGCTGGCGCCGGTGCGCAGCGAGCGCGAGGGCAGCCGGCTGACGCTGCCGGCCGGCTTCGATGCCGGTGCCGTGCGCCTGACCGGCCGCGTGCTCGGCCAGCCGCCGTTCACCGGCACGCTGGTGCACTGCGGCTGGCGCGCGAGCGCCGTGAAGCTGCCGAAGCTCGCCGAGGGCCACGACGTGCACGTCGTCGCACCGGCCGAGGTCGAGCTGTAGGCCCGGCGCCGAAGCCTTCACCGGAGCGCCTCCCGGCGCCCCCCGCGGCCACCGCTTCCGCCCCTCTCCGGAGACCGCCATGAGCGAACCCCGTTATTCCGTCGGCATCGATCTCGGCACCACGCACTGCGTGCTCGCCGCCGCCGACCTGAGCCTGACCGACGGCGAGACCGTCGCGCTCGCCCTCGAACCGGTTGCGCAGCTCACCGCGCCCGGCGCCGTCGAGGAGCGCACGCTGCTGCCGTCCTTCCTGTACCTGCCGCATCCGGATGAGCTGGCACCGGCCGATCTGGCGCTGCCCTGGGACACGCCCGAGGGCTTCCTGGTCGGCGAGCTCGCGCGCAGCCTCGGCGCCAAGACGCCGCTGCGCCTGGTCGCGAGCGCCAAGAGCTGGCTCTGCCACCCCGGCATCGACCGCCGCGGCCCGGTGCTGCCGGTCGAGGCGCCGGCCGAGGTCGCGCGCATCTCGCCCTTCGATGCCACGGTGCGCTACCTCGAACACCTCGCCGATGCCTGGGACACGCGCCACCCCGACGCGCCGCTCGAGGCGCAGGCGCTGACGATCACGGTGCCGGCCTCGTTCGACCCGGCCGCGCGCGAGCTGAGCGCCGAGGCCGCGCAGGCCGCCGGCCTCGAAGACTTCATCCTGCTCGAAGAACCGCAGGCGGCGCTGTATTCGTGGATCGAGGCGACCGCCGGCGGCTGGCGCAAGCAGGCGCGCGTCGGCGACGTGATCCTCGTCGCCGACGTCGGCGGCGGCACGGCGGACTTCTCGCTGATCGCGGTCGGCGAGCGCGAGGGCGGGCTCGACTTCACGCGCATCGCGGTCGGCGATCACATCCTGCTCGGCGGCGACAACATGGACCTGGCGCTCGCACACGTGCTGCGCGCCAAGCTCGCCGCCGCCGGCACGCAGCTCGAACCCTGGCAGGTGCAGGGCCTCGTGCACGGCTGCCGCGCCGCCAAGGAGCAGATCCTCGGCGATGCCGCGGCCGATGCGGTGCCGGTCGTGGTGCCGAGCCGCGGCTCGCGGCTGATCGGCGGCACGCTGCGCACCGAGCTGACGCGCGCCGAGGTCGAGGCGACGCTGGTCGAGGGCTTCTTCCCGCGCGTCGGCGCCGAGGCCCGGCCGCTGGCGCGCGCGCGCACCGGCCTGACCCGGCTCGGCCTGCCGTATGCGCAGGATGCCGGCGTCACCCGCCACCTCGCCGCCTTCCTCGCCCGCCAGCTCGACGCGGCACCCGGCTGCGGCATCGAGCTGCCGGCCGGCGCGAGCTTCCTGCACCCGACGGCGGTGCTGTTCAACGGCGGCGTGTTCAAGGCGGCCGCGCTCGAAGCGCGCGTGCTGGAGGTCCTGAACGCCTGGCTCGCCGCCGAGGGCGCGCCGCCGGCCCGGCGCCTGCCCGGCACGCAGCTCGATCACGCGGTCGCACGCGGCGCGGCCTATTACGGCTGCGTGCGCCGCGGCCGCGGCGTGCGCATCCGCGGCGGCACGGCGCGCAGCTATTACGTCGGCATCGAAAGCTCGATGCCGGCCGTGCCCGGCATCGAGCCGCCGGTCGAGGCGCTGTGCGTCGCGCCCTTCGGCATGGAGGAAGGCACCGAGGCCGAGCTGCCGGCGCAGGAGGTCGGCCTCGTGGTCGGCGAGCCGGTGCGCTTCCGCTTCTTCGGCTCGCCGGTGCGCCGCGATGACCGCGTCGGCGACGTGCTGGAGGTCTGGGGCGGCGAGGAACTCGAAGAGCTGCCCGAGATCGAGGCGACGCTGCCGGCCGAGGGCCGCACGCCCGGCGAGGTCGTGCCGGTGCGCCTGCACGCGGCGGTCACCGAACTCGGCACGCTGCGCCTCGAAGCGGTGTCACGCGATGCGAGCGAACGCTGGAAGGTCGAGCTGGAGGTGCGTCAGGCCGACGAGGCCTGAACGCAGACATCCTCTAGGCCTCCCGGCCGGGCACGGCGTGGCGGATCGCGAGGTACGGCCCGCCGTCGTCGTGCTCGCGGAAACCGAGCCGCGCATACAGCCGTCGCGCCGGGTTGTCGCGCGCGACGTGCGCGGTGAGCGCCAGGCCGGCGGCGCCGGCCTCGTCGATCAGCGCCGCGATCAGCCGCGTGCCGAACCCGCGCCCGCAGCAGGCCGGCAGCAGCGCGATGTCGATCAGGCGCAGTTCCCGCGCGCTGCGGGCGCTCAGCAGCCGCCCGATCGGGGCCGCGCCGGCGTCGAGCACGATCTCGGCGCGCGCCTGCGGCCATTGCCGGCGGTAGTGCGCGACCTGCGCCTGCACCTGCAGGCGCAGCAATGCATCGAGGTCCGCCGGCGGCAGGCCGGGCACGGCGAATGCCTCCGCCCGGTGCGCGCGGAACAGCCCGCTCAGGAAGTCCGCATCGGCCGGGGTTTCCGGCCGGCGCGCCGGCAGCGGCACGGGGCCCGTCATGCGCGCGACGGAAACACGCCTTCGGTCGCGATGATCCAGTACAGGCACTGGTACGGCTGACGGTTCGGATGCGGCTGGCTGCTGCCGGCCGTCGAGATGGCCGCGGCGGACATCGTCGCATCGGCCGTCGCCGCGTACAGCGCATTGCCGCCGGTATCGACCGACCAGAAACCGTTGATCGGCTCCGCCTGCGTGCCGGGCTCGGCGTGGCACTGCACGGCGTGCGTGTGGGCCGGCATCTGCGCGGCCGTCAGCGTCACGCTGTCCTCGCCGGACCACTGTCCGGGGGGCTGCGTCGGGCCGGTGCCGAGCGGCACGCGTCCGCGCAGGTCGGGCAGCGCGAAGGTCTGCTGGCCGTCGCCGCCGTAGAGGGTGCCGATCAGCGCGAACAGCGCCTGATTCTGTGCGATCGACAGCAGCTGGCCCTCGCAGGCCATCCAGCCCTGCGGCGGATAGGGGAAGCCGACCAGCTTGAGTTCTCCGATGAACGGATCCATGAACGGGGTCTCCGGAAAGGGGCCGGCTCAGCCGTGCGACGGGTAGATGCCTTCGATGGCGATGCAGAACTGGATGGCCAGACCGGGCTGCAGGTTGTCGTGCGCCGCGCCGCTGCCGCTTGCGGCGAGCGCATCGGCCGCCATCTGCGCTCCGCCCTGCACCGAGTAGAGCTTGCCGCCCCCGGCATCGCGCGCCCAGACATCGTCGACGGCGCTGCCCGTGGTGCCGGGCTGGCTCTGGGCAACGGGTGTGTGCGTGTGCGCCGGCAGCTGCGCGACCGTCAGCGTCACGCTCGCGCTGCCGCCGGCCTCGCCGGGGCTGCGCGGCGTCAGGCCCGGGCCGCTGCCGGCGGCGATCGGCACGCGGTCGCGCAGGTCCGGCAGCGCAAACGTCGTGCGGCCATCGCCGCCGTAAGTCGTGCCGAGGATCGAGAACAGCGCGGAATTCTGCGCGATCGACAGCAGCTGGCCGGCACAGCTCGCCCAGCCGCGCGGCACGAACGTGAAGGCAAACGGGCGGATCTCGCCCAGGAAGGGTTCGCTCACGAGGGTCTCCCGGATCAGCTGCGGGACGGATAGATGCCGCTCAGCGCGATGATGAAATTCAGCGCGAGGAAGGGCTGCATGTTCTCGTGCGGCTGCCCGCCGCCGGCAGGCGCCAGGGCGCTGGCCGCGAGCGGGGTGCCGTCGCTCGCCGGGGCATAGGCGGCCGTGTTGCCGCTGCCGTCCCCGGCCCAGTAGCCCCCCGACGGCTTGTCGGTGCCGCCCTGCGCGGCGCAGCGCGGCAGATGGCCGTGGGCCGGCAGGTGCTGCGACTGCAGCGTCACGGTCTCGCTGCCACCGCTCTGGCCCTGCACCAGGCCCATGCCCGGGTGCGGCGCGCAGCGCCCGCGCAGGTCGGGCAGCGCGAAGGTGGTGCGGCCGTCGCCGCCGTACTGCGTGCCGAGCAGGCTGAACAAGGCCTGGTTCTGGCGGATCGGCAGCAGCTGCCCGTTGCAGAACGCCCAGTCCTGCGGGGCGAAGTTACCGCCGAACAGGCGGATTTCTCCAAGAAAGGGATCCATGAGACGGCTCCGTGAGGCCCGGAAGGACAGCGCCGGTCGCCCGGCTCCGGGGCCGGTGCGACTGACGCTGCAGGGCTCAAGTACTAGCAGCCGTCCGTCCGCCGTCCGGCAAGCAGTGCTTGCCGCGCCGCGCCGGACTCAGCCGCGCCACCGGCGCCGGGCCGCGAGCAGGCCGAAGCCCGAGGCCGCCAGCGCGAGGCTGCCGGGCTCGGGCACGCCGGTCGGTGGCGTGCCCCCGTTGTCGGTGCTGATGCTCAGGATCGAGAAATCGATGCCGGCACCGTTGTTCGTGGTGTCGCCGATCACGCTGGCGCCCGGTCCCTGCAGCGTCAGGCTGAAGGTCGCGCTGCCATCGAGCAGTTCGGCGATCGCGGCCGCCGACAGCGACAGCGTGTAGTGGACTTCGGTGCCGGTGTAGGCCGGCGTGGCTTCGAGCAGCGCGTTCAGCGCCGCGGTCAGGTCGACGCCATCGACCGTGAAGGCAGCCACCTGATTGCCGGTCGCGGCCGAATCGCCCTCGTAGAGGCCGATCTGGATCGTCGCCGCGCTCACCGGGTCGAGGATCGCGCCGCCATAGGCGCTGAAGGTCCAGCTGGCCGTGAAATCCGTCGTCGTGTCGGAGCCGATGAACTGGTTGAACGGCGCCGGATCGCCTCCGCTGGCATTCGTGAAGGTCACCGTGCCGATGCGGTGATTGATGGCATCGGGATCCGCGTTCGGCAGACCGGGATCGCTCGGGAAGTCGATGTCACCGAGCTGCTGCGACAGCACGGCGGCAAGCGCCGGTGCCGTGGCACCCAGCAGCAGCGCGGCGAGCGGCGCGAGGAGGAATCGGGTTTTCAGGAGGGTCATGGTGATCGGATTTCCTTGTCGTGTGGGCCGGGTTACCGCTGGTGCGGCTGCCGCCGGCATGGATCCGGTCCTTGTGTACCGGCCTCTGGACAACCGCCGCCACAGGATAGGCCCACCCTTGCAACATCAGTATCCGGCTTTTGCCGGATGCAAGGCGGTTCAGGGATTTATCCCGGGTCCGGCCGGCTTTTGCTGCAGGTTCGGCTTGCCCATCCCGGGCGTCCCCGGTAGGCTCGCCCGTTTTTCCGCCGCGCCCGATTTCCGCTGCTGACGCGCACTTAGCCTGCATCGATCCGCAGCGATGCCGGCAAACCACCAGAAATCCGGGCGCGACGGCCGGACAGTTTCAAAAACTGTCTCAAAATGTTTCAGGCTGCTCCCGGCAGGATCGTGGAGCAGACTTTGTGGATGGATCGCGCCGCCGCCGACCGGCAGCCGGCGACCCGATCCCGACGACCGGTCGCCGACCGGACCGCCGAGCGCCCCGGCGGCCCGCTACGGCGTCGTACGTGGTCCGGCCGGTGACGGCACGGACCGCGGGACGCACTCCGCGCGTCCGCCGTGCTCCCTGGGGGGAGGAGATTGCCCGAGATGACGATTCGACACTTCACGACGCTGGCCGACTGTACGCCCGCCGAACTCGCGTACCTGATCCGGCGCGCCGGTGTGCTCAAGGCCAGGCATCGCGCCGGCGAACGCCACGCACCGCTGCCCGGCCGCGTGCTTGCACAGATCTACGAGAAAGCCTCGACGCGCACGCGCGTGTCCTTCGAAGCCGGCATCGCGCAGCTCGGCGGCTCGGCGATCTTCCTGTCGCCGCGCGATGCGCAACTCGGGCGCGGCGAATCGATCGAGGACACCGCGCGCGTGATCTCGCGCATGGTCGATCTGGTCATGATCCGCGCCTTCCGCCACGAAACCGTCACGCGCTTCGCCGCCGCCTCGCAGGTGCCGGTCATCAACGGCCTGACCGACCACGCCCATCCCTGCCAGCTGCTTGCCGACATCCAGACCTGGAGCGAACTGCGCGGCCCGGTCGCCGGGCGCACGGTCGCCTGGGTCGGCGACGGCAACAACATGTGCAACAGCTACCTCACCGCCGCCGAGCTGTTCGACTTCCGGCTGCGCATCGCCTGCCCCGAGGGCTACGAGCCCGATGCCGCGCTGCTTGCCCGCCACGCCGATCGCGTCGAGCTGCTGCGCGACCCGCTCGCCGCCGCCGCCGGGGCCGATCTGGTCACGACCGACGTGTGGGCGAGCATGGGCCACGAGGACGAGATGGAGAAACGCGCAGCCGCCTTCGCCGGCTACTGCGTCGATGCCGCCGTGATGGCCGCGGCCGCGCCGGATGCGATCTTCCTGCACTGCCTGCCCGCGCATCGCGGCGAGGAAGTCGCGGCCGAGGTGATTGACGGATCGCAGAGCGCCGTCTGGGAGGAAGCGGAAAATCGCATGCATGCGCAGAAGGCGCTGATGGAGTTCCTGCTGCTCGGCGAGCAGGCCGACTGAGGCCGCCGGGCCGCACCGGTGGCGGCACCTGCCTTGTCCGCCGCACCGGTACTTCGCTAGAATCAGCCGCTTGCAGCCGTAATGCGAATCGCTCCGGCCCGGTCCCCGACCGGGCCGTGCAGTTTGTGGGGTATTTCGCCCGCCGGCTCGCGCCACACGGCGACAGGCAGCTCCTTATCAAGTTTCATGCCGGCGAACCACGCACGGATCGCTCGCGAAACCGCCTGCTGTTGCGCTGCGTCATGTTTTGGCACCGCCGCCCTGCCGTAGGCTGCAAGGCAGGCGGAACAAGGCCGAAAACCATGACACTGTAATGGTTTATTGAAGGGACCGCCGGTCGCCCTGCGACCGGCGGCGGCAATCAACCGGTGACCGGGGACCTGGCGGAACCATGAAAGACTACGTCCTGATCCTGATCGGCACGATTCTCGTCAACAACTTCGTGCTCGTGAAGTTTCTCGGTCTCTGCCCGTTCATGGGCGTCTCGAAGAAGGTCGAGACCGCGCTCGGCATGGGCATGGCGACGACCTTCGTGCTGACGCTGTCCTCGGCCTGCACCTGGTTCATGTACAGCGCCGTGCTGGTGCCGCTCGGGCTCGAATACCTGAACACGATCGCCTTCATCCTGGTCATCGCCGTCGTCGTGCAGTTCACGGAAATGGTCGTGCACAAGACCAGCCCCGTGCTCTATCAGGTGCTCGGCATCTACCTGCCGCTGATCACGGTCAACTGCGCGGTGCTCGGCGTGGCGCTGCTGAACGTGCAGGCGCATCACGATTTCCTCGGCGCGACGCTGTACGGCTTCGGCGCCGCCGCCGGCTTCTCGCTCGTGCTCGTGCTGTTTGCGGCGCTGCGCGAACGCATCGCCGTTGCCGATGTGCCGCTGCCGTTCCGCGGTCCGGCCATCGCACTCGTCACCGCGGGCCTGATGTCGCTCGCCTTCCTCGGCTTCACCGGTTTCGTGCGGGGTTGATTCCCATGTTCACTGCCATCGTCGCCCTCTCCGGACTCGCCACACTGTTCGGATGCCTGCTCGGTTATGCCTCGGTGCGCTTTCGCGTCGAAGGTGATCCGCTCGCCGAACGCCTCGACGCCGTGCTGCCGCAGACGCAGTGCGGCCAGTGCGGCTTCGCCGGCTGCAAGCCCTACGCTGAAGCGCTCGCGAAAGGCGAGGCGGCGATCGACCTGTGCGCGCCCGGCGGCCAGCCCGGCGTGGTCGCGATCGCCGGCGTGCTCGGCGTCGAGCCGACCTCGGCGGCCAACGACGGCGAGCCGGTGCGCATGCACGCCGTGATCCACGAGGAAGGCTGCGTCGGCTGCACGGTGTGCATCAAGGCCTGCCCGGTCGATGCGATCCTCGGGGCGACCAAGCTGATGCATACGGTGATCTCGGCCGAATGCACCGGCTGCGGCCTGTGCGTCGGGCCCTGCCCGGTCAACGCCATCGAGCTGATGCCGGTCGAGGTCACGCTCTCGACCTGGAAGTGGACGCTGCCGGCGGCCCTGCCGACGCTGCGCACGGCCGCCTGAACCGCCGCCTGAACCGCTGAATCTCCGCCACCGATCCGGAGCGATCCGCCCGGATCCGTGCCGGTTCCGTATCGATCCTTGCCGATCCGTATGAAACCGGACGGGTCCGTGCCGGTCCGCCCCGCGTCCACCCGCTTCTTCGCCTGCGAGCCGTCCGCGCCATGTCGCTGCTGAACACGCTGGGCCGTCTGTGGCGCTTCCACGGCGGCGTGCATCTGCCCGAGCACAAGCAGGAATCGACCGGCCTGCCGATCACGGTGCTGGCTGCTGCCGGCGAACTGGTGCTGCCGCTGCAGCAGCACATCGGCGCACCGGCGCGCGCCTGCGTGCGGGTCGGCCAGTCGGTCGCCAAAGGCGAAGTCATCGCCCGCGCCGACGGCTACGTCAGCGTGCCGCTGCACGCGCCGACCTCGGGCACGGTGCTCGCGATCGAGCCGCGACCGATCGCACACCCGTCCGGCATCGACGCGCCGGCGATCGTGCTCGCCGCCGACGGCCGCGATGCCTGGCATCCTGACCTGCCGCTGCCGCTCGAAGAGGGTCTGGCGCTCGATCCGGCCGTGCTGCGGACCCGCGTGCGCGAATCCGGCATCGTCGGCCTCGGCGGCGCGGCCTTCCCGACCGCGGTGAAGCTGAACCTGCACGGGCGCATCCAGGTGCTGATCCTGAACGCCGCCGAGTGCGAGCCCTACCTCACCTGCGACGACGTGCTGATGCGCGAGCGCGCCCGCGAGGTCATCGGCGGCCTGCTGCTGATGCGCCGCGCACTCGATGCCGGGCGCTGCCTGATCGGCATCGAGGACAACAAGCCCGAGGCCGCGGCGGCGCTCGAAGCCGCGCTGCACGCCTTCGGCGGGGCCGCCACCGGCGTCGAGCTGCGCGTGATCCCGACGCTGTATCCCTCGGGCGGCGAGCAGCAGCTGATCCGCGTGCTGACCGGCGTCGAGGTCGCGCGCAGCCGCCGGCCGGTCGACTCCGGCATCCTGTGCCAGAACGTCGGCACCGCCGCCGCCGTGCACGCCGCAGTGACCACCGGCCGGCCGCTGATCTCGCGCATCGTCACGATCACCGGCGCCGGCGTCGCCAGCCCGCGCAACCTCGAAGTCGCGTTCGGCACGCCGGTGCGGGCGCTGGTCGAGGCCTGCGGCGGCTACACCGAGCGCGCGCAGCGGCTGATCCTCGGCGGGCCGATGATGGGGCTCGCGGTCGCCGGCGACGAGGTGCCGGTCACCAAGGGCATGGGCTGCGTGCTGGTCGCCGCGGCCGACGAACTGGCACCGCCGGCACCGACGCTGCCGTGCATCCGCTGCGGCTCGTGCATGGATGCCTGCCCGGCCAACCTGTTGCCGCAGCAGCTGTACTGGTTCGCGCGCGGCAAGGAGTTCGACAAGGCGCAGGCCACGCGGCTGTTCGACTGCATCGAATGCGGTGCCTGCGCGGCGGTCTGCCCGAGCCGGCTGCCGCTGGTGCAGTACTACCGCTACGCCAAGTCCGAGATCGGCGCCGCCGAGCGCGAGAAGCAGAAATCCGAACAGGCGCGCCGGCGCCACGAATTCCGCACGCAGCGCCTCGAACGCGAGGAAGCCGAGCGCCTGGCGCGCCAGCAGGCCAAGAAGGCGCGCGCCACTGCGCCGGCGGCCAACGAGGCGAGCGCGAGCGCAGCCGCCGCACCGGACGACGATCCGAAGAAGGCCGCGATCGCCGCCGCCCTCGCGCGGGCCCAGGAGAAGAAGGCCGCGAAGGTCGCGGAGACCGGGACCGGCACCGCGCCCCCGGCCACCGCCAGCCCGGCCGCGCCCGCCGCAGGGCTCGACGAGGCCCAGCTCGCAAAGCTTGCTGCCGCCCGCGCCCGGGCCGAGGCGAAGAAGGCTGCGGCGCAGGCTGGCGCTGCACCGGAAACCACTGCGGTAGCCGCGGAAGCCGCGCCGGCGCCGGCCGCTCCGGCTCCGGCTCCGGCTCCGGCAATGAGCGAGGAACAGCTCGCAAAACTCGCCGCCGCGCGCGCCCGCGCCGAAGCGAAGAAGGCCGCGCAGGCCGCTCCGGCTGCACCCGAAGCAGCCCCCGGGAGCGCCGGGGAAACGCCGGCGCCGGCTGCGCCGGCACTGAGCGAGGAACAGCTCGCGAAGCTCGCCGCCGCCCGCGCGCGTGCCGAGGCGAAGAAGGCCGCGCAGGCCGCTCCGGCTGCACGGGAAGCAACCCCCGTGGCCGCAGCGGCAGACCCGGCGCCGGCCGCTGCGGCTGCGCCCGAAGCCGTACCGGCAGCCGCCGAGGCAGCGCCGGCCCCGGGCGCACCGGCGCTGAGCGAGGCGCAGCTCGCGAAGCTCGCCGCCGCCCGCGCCCGCGCCGAGGCGAAGAAGGCCGCGCAGGCCGTCTGCGCCCCGTCCGATCCGCAATCCCGCTGAGTCGCAGGCCATGTTGTTCGAAACCCGCACCTCGCCGCACGTCCACCTCGGCAACAGCGTCGCGCTGGTCATGCGCCGCGTGCTGTATGCGCTCGCGCCGGGCCTGCTGGTGCTGATCGTCGTGTTCGGCCCCGGCGTACTCGTGCAGCTCGCGCTGGCCGCGGCTACGGCCCTGGCCTGCGAGACGCTGATGCTGCTGCTGCGCCGCCGGCCGCTGGCCCCCTTCCTCGGCGACGCCAGCGCGCTGGTCACGGCCGCGCTGCTGGCCGTGGCGCTGCCGCCGCTCGGGCCGTGGTGGCTGATCGTGCTCGGCACGGCGTTCGCGATCGTCATCGCCAAGCACCTGTACGGCGGGCTCGGCTACAACCCGTTCAATCCGGCGATGATCGGCTACGTCGTGCTGCTGATCTCCTTCCCGCTGGAGATGAGCACCTGGGCAGCCCCGCGCGGGGTCGGCGGACACGTCGCCGGCTTCGGCGAGGCCCTCGGCCTGATCTTCGGTGGCCACGGCGATCACGTGCTGCTCGACGCCGTGAGTTCGGCCACGCCGCTCGACACGCTGCGCACGCAGCTCGGCCTCGGCCAGACCGTCGCCGCCGTGCGCGCCGGCAGTCCGGTGTTCGGCTGGATCGGCGGCAGCGGCTGGGAATGGGCGAACCTCGCCTTCCTCGGCGGCGGGCTGTGGATGTGCCAGCGGCGCGTCGCCGCCTGGCAGATCCCGGCCGGCATGCTCGGCGCGCTGGCGCTGATCTCGACCGTGTTCTGGATCGCGGAGCCCGCGCGCTTCGCACCGCCGTGGTTCCACGTGATGAGCGGCGCGGCGGTGTTCGGTGCCTTCTTCATCGCCACCGATCCGGTGTCGGCCAGCACGACGCCGCGCGGCCGGCTGATCTACGGCGCCGGCATCGGCCTGCTGACCTGGCTGATCCGCTCGCTCGGCGGCTTCCCGGATGGCGTGGCGTTTGCCGTGCTGCTGATGAACCTCGCCGCACCGACCATCGACCAGTACACGCTGCCGCGTGCCTTCGGCGCCGGGAGGGCCTGAAAGTCATGAGCGAGGTCCTGCAGCAGATGCGCCGCGGGGGCGGCGTGCTCGGCGGTTTCGCGCTGCTCAGCGTCGCGCTGGTCGCCGCCACCTACTTCGGCACGCGCGGGCGCATCGCCGCCTCCGAACAGGCCGCACTCGAAGCGCAGCTGAACGCGCTGGTGCCCGCCGCGCGCTATGACAACCATCCCACTGAAGACACGATCCGGCTCAGCGACGCCGCCGGCTTCGGCAGCGGCGAAGCGGTGACCGTCTACCGGGCGCGGCGCGCCGGCGAGCCGGTCGCGGCGCTTGCGACCGTCATCGCGCCCGACGGCTACGCCGGACCGATCCGGCTGCTGGTCGGCGTCTGGGCCGATGGCCGCATCGCCGGCGTGCGCGTGCTCGCGCACAAGGAAACGCCGGGGCTCGGCGATCGCATCGAGATCCAGCGCAGCGACTGGATCCGCAGCTTCGACGAGCGCAGCCTCACCGATCCCGACGCCGCCGGCTGGAAGGTGCGCAAGGACGGCGGGCGCTTCGACCAGTTCACCGGCGCGACCATCACGCCGCGCGCGATCGTGAAGGCCGTGCACGGCTTCCTCGAATACGCGCAGGCGCATCGCGCCGAACTCTACGCCCCGGCCAGCGGAGACCGAGCCCCATGAGCGCCAGTGCCCCGAGCAAGTCCGAGATCCTCGCCAACGGCCTCTGGCGCAACAACACCGGTCTGGTCGCGCTGCTCGGGCTGTGTCCGCTGCTCGCGACCTCCAGCTCGGCGGTCAACGGCCTCGGCCTGGGGCTCGCGACGGTGCTGGTGCTGCTGCTGACCAACACGACGATCGCGCTGATCCGCAGCTTCGTGCCGAACGAGGTGCGTATCCCGGTGTTCATCGTCGTGATCGCCTCGGCGGTCACCGCCGTCGAACTGGCGATGCACGCCTTCCTGCCCGAACTGCACAAGGTGCTCGGCATCTTCATCCCGCTGATCGTCACCAACTGCTGCGTGCTCGGGCGTGCCGAATCCTTCGCCTCCAAGAACGCCCCGGCGCTCGCCGCGCTCGACGGCGTCGCGACCGGGCTCGGCTTCACGCTGGTGCTGACCGTGCTCGGCAGCCTGCGCGAGTTCGTCGGTCAGGGCACGCTGTTCGCGAGCGCCGACATCATGTTCGGCGAGGCCGGCCGCATGCTGACCGTGCAGGTGCTGCACGACTACCGCGGCTTCCTGCTCGCGATCCTGCCGCCCGGTGCGTTCATCGGGCTGGCGCTGCTGATCGCCGGCAAGAACTGGCTCGATGCCCGTACCAACGCCCGCACGGCCGCGACCCCGGTCGAAGCCGGCTGCACGCCCGAGGCCCACGCCCGCGCCTGAACGCCCGGGGCGCATGATGGGCCGGCGGCCGGCTTGCGCTACGATAAGCGCCTTTCCGCGCCGCCCGCCCGCCGATGACCCCGCCGCAACGCCGCGAATTCTTCGCCCGCCTGCAGGCTGCGAACCCGCATCCGACCACCGAACTGCAGTACGCGAGCCCGTTCGAGCTGCTGGTGGCGGTGATCCTGTCGGCGCAGGCCACTGACAAGAGCGTCAACAAGGCCACGGCCCGGCTGTTCCCGGTCGCGAACACGCCGGCGCAGATGCTCGCGCTCGGCGAGGACGCCCTGCGCGCCCACGTGCAGACCATCGGCCTGTACCGCAACAAGGCCGCGAACATCCTGAAGACCTGCCGGCTGCTGCTGGAGCGCCACGACGGCGAGGTGCCGCGCACGCGCGCCGCGCTCGAAGCCCTGCCCGGCGTCGGGCGCAAGACCGCGAACGTCATCCTCAACACCGCCTTCGGCGAGCCGGTGATCGCGGTCGACACGCACATCTTCCGCGTCGCCAACCGCACCGGCCTCGCCCCCGGGCGCGACGTGCTCGCCGTCGAGCGCGAGCTCGAGCGCGTCGTGCCCGATGAATACCGTCAGGACGCGCACCACTGGCTGATCCTGCACGGCCGCTACGTCTGCACCGCGCGCCGGCCGCAATGCCCGGCCTGCGTGGTGCGCGACCTCTGCGCCTGCCCCGACAAGACCGGAGACGCCTGAATGTTCGGCACCGACCGCAACCAGCTGCGCCGCTACTACTGCGAGACCTGGCGCCGGCACCGCGCCGGCGAGACCCTCGAACCGCTCGAAACGCTGATCGCCACCGTCATCGAGGCGCATCCGGAATACCAGGCCCTGCTCGCCGATCCCGAGCGCGCGCTCGCCGACGAATGGACGCCGCAGCGCGGCGAGAGCAATCCCTTCCTGCACATGGGCATGCACCTCGGCATCCAGGAGCAGGTGCAGACCGACCGCCCGGCCGGCATCCGCGCCGCCTGGCTTGCACTCGCCCGCAAGCTCGGCGACCCGCACGCCGCCGAGCACGCGATGATGGAAGCCCTCGGCGAGGCGCTGTGGGAGGCGCAGCGCTTCGGCACGGCGCCGGACGAGGCGAAGTATCTCGCCCGCGTGCAGGCACTCGCCGGCATCGGGCCGGGACCGTTCCCGGGCTCGGCGGGGCCGCGTGCATGAGCGTGCCCGAGGTGCTCGAAGACCTGCTGGCGCGCACGGCGCTCGCGGATCGCCATGCATTCGAAAAGCTGTATCGACTGTCGTCGGCGCAACTGTTCGGCATCGTGCTGCGTATCGTCCGTGACCGCGACCTCGCCGCCGACGTGCTGCAGGAGACCTACGTGAAGATCTGGCACCGCGCCGGCGATTTCCGCGCCGATCTCGCGCAGCCGCTGACCTGGATGGGCTCGATCGCCCGCCATCAGGCGATCGACACGCTGCGGCGCAGCGCCCGGCGCCTGAGCACGGCCGAGGACATCGACGAGCACTACGAGCTTGCCGACGAGGCGGCCGAGAGTCCGGCCGACGCCGTCGATCGCGGCCTGCAGGGTGCGGCCCTGCACCGCTGCCTCGGCGAGCTGCAGGGCCTGCAGCAGCGCGCCGTGCAGCTCGCTTGGTTTCGCGGCCTCACGCACGAGGACATCGCCGCGCGGCTGGACACGCCGCTCGGTACCGTCAAGTCCTGGCTGCGCCGCGGCCTGCTGCGGCTCAAGACCTGTCTGGAGGGCGCATGAACTACCGCGACCCCGAACTCCGTGAACTGCTGTCGGCGCAGTACGTGCTCGGCACGCTGAAACCGCGCGCGCGCCGGCGCTTCGAGAGCCTGCTGCCCGGCCGCGCCGACCTGCGCCGCAGCGTCGCCGGCTGGGAACGCCGGCTGCCGGAACTGCTCGGCCCGACGCCGGCGATCGAGGCACCGGACAGCGTCTGGCCGAAGCTGCGCACGCGCCTGTTCCCGGAAACGCTCGCGGCGGCCCCGGCGACGACCGCTTCGCCTGCGCCCGGCCTGCTCGCGCGCCTGAGCTTCTGGCGCGGCTGGGCGGCGATGGCCAGTGTCGTCGCCTTCGTGTTCGCGCTGGCGCTCGGCCTCGGCAAGCAGACCGCGATCCCCGGCTACGCCAGCGTCGTCACCAGCATGCAGTCCCACGAACCGATGTGGATGCTGTCGGCGGCCCCGGAGATGGATCGCATCTACGTCAAGAGCATCCAGCCGATGGTCATGTCGCCGGACATCGGCTGCCTGCTGTGGATCCGGCCCGAGGGCTCGGAGCGCATGATCCTCGTCGGCGAACTGCCGTGGCGCGGCGAGGAGGCGACGCTGAAGATCGACAAGGCGACGCGCGCGCAGCTCAAGGGCCAGCTCGTCGTCACCGTCGAGCGCGTCGATCGCGGCATGCCCGACAAGCCGACCGCGGCACCGAAGTTCGCCGGCAGCTGGATGCCGATCCGCATCTGAAGGCACCCCGGCAGGGCGCGGAAGGCAGGCCCGCTGCAGGCGCCCCCGCCGCCCTTCAGGCCATCAGCGCCGCCATCTTCGCGGCATCCGGCGCGAGCACCACACCGCGCTCGGTGACGATCGCGTCGATCAGCGCCGCCGGCGTCACGTCGAAGGACGGATTCCAGGCCTGCGCGCCTTCGGCCGCGACGCGCGTGCCGCCGAGTTCGAGCAGCTCCGCGGGGGCACGCATCTCGATCGGGATGTCCCCGCCGCTCGCGAGGCTCATGTCGATCGTCGAGCTCGGCGCCACGACCATGAACCTCACGCCGTGGAAGCGCGCCAGCACGGCGAGCCCGTAGGTGCCGATCTTGTTGGCGGCCGAGCCGTCGGCGGTGATGCGGTCGGCACCGACCACGACCCAGCCGATGTCGCCCTGCTTCATGCGGTGCGCGGCCGCGCCCTCGGCGATCAGCGTCACCGGGATGCCGTCCTGCACCAGCTCCCAGGCCGTCAGCCGCGCGCCCTGCAGCCACGGCCGCGTCTCGTCGGCGCAGACGGCCGTGAGCCGCCCGCCGGCCCAGGCGCTGCGGATCACGCCGAGCGCGGTGCCGTAGCCGCCGGTGGCGAGCGAGCCGGTGTTGCAGTGCGTGAGCAGCGCCCGGCCCGGCTCGATCAGCGCCGCGCCCAGCTCGCCCATGCGCCGGTTGGCGGCGATGTCCTCGGCGAGGATGGCGTCGGCCTCGGCGAGCAGCGCCGGCAGCGGATCGACGCCGGCCGGCAGCGCGTCGATGCGCCTGCGCATGCGCGCGATCGCCCAGAACAGGTTGACCGCGGTCGGGCGCGCATCGGCGAGCCGTTCGAGATCGGCCGCAATCGTCTGCGTCCACGCCTCGCCATCGGCCGCGAAGCGCGCGCGGGCCGCGAGCACGACGCCGTAGGCCGCGGCGATGCCGATCGCCGGCGCACCGCGCACGACCATGTCGCGGATCGCGCGCGCGACGGCTGCGGCATCGTCGAAGCGCAGCCGCTGCTCCCGGGCCGGCAGCAGGCGCTGGTCGAGCAGTTCGAGCGCACCGTCGCGCCAGGCGACGGCACGGACGCGGTCATGCGCGGCAGGGTCGGACAGGACGGACATCGGCAGGACTCCCCGGACTACCGGAAGGGCCGCGGCAGGCGGCCGGTTCGATGGAGGGGCGCCAGTGTAGCGATCCGTCGGGCACGAAAAACCCCCGCGGCCCGCATCGGGCAGCGGGGGTCCTGCGGCCGGGGCTCAGGTGGCCGGGACTTCGACCGGTTCCAGCCGGTAGCCGTGCTGGTAGACGGCCTTCAGCTGCCAGCCGTGCTCGGGGCGCAGGTCGAGCTTGTTGCGGATGCGGCTGACGTGCGTGTCGACCGTGCGCGTGTTGAGGTCGGGGCTGCGGCCCCAGACGCTCTCCAGGATGTGGCCGCGCGACAACACGCGACCGGCGCCCCGGAACAGGAACACGGTCAGGTCGAATTCCTTCTGCGTCAGCTCGATCGGCTGGCCGTTCAGCAGCACGGCGCGCGTGGTCAGGTCGACCGTGTAGACGCCGAACTCGAGGATCTTCTGCCCCTCGTCCTGCGCGATCGCCCGGCGCGACACCGCCTTCAGCCGCGCCAGCATCTCCATGCGCTTGACCGGCTTGACCATGTAGTCGTCGGCGCCGTTGTCGAGCGCCTGCACGATGTCGTCCTCCTCGTCCTTGCCGGTCACGAACAGCACCGGCATCGGCCAGTCGACGTGCTCGCGGATCCACTTGAGCACCTGAATGCCGTCGATGTCCGGCAGCATCCAGTCGAGCACGACCAGATCGTAGGAATCACGGCCGAGTTCGCGGACCAGGGCCTTGCCCTGGACGAACACCTGTACGTCGTGGCCGGCCTCGACCAGCCACGTCCGCATCATCTCCGCCTGGGGGCGGTCATCCTCAAGCAGTGCGACGCGCAAGGCACTCTCCCTTTATTCCAATCGCAACACTTTTTGCAATTCTGACACAGGGGTGTATCATCCGAAACTAGGAAAACCGATTTTTCCGTTATACTCGGCCCGACTTGGGAGCCGGTAGCAAAGGATGCCGACCGCCCCTTCCGAAACCATCCCGAGAAGAAGTGTCAACGCCGGCTGGTTAGACCGTTCCGGACTTTGCTTGCAGTGACTTGGAGGTTAGACGATGAAACTTAAGCTTAACAACCTTGCCCTGGCCGCGGCCGTTGCCATCGCAGTTGCGGCCCCGGCCTTCGCCGACCCCGAGCCGGCCGTCACCGACCCGTTCGGCAAGGCGGTCAAGGACCCGTTCGACAAGTGCGTGCTCGCCGTCGGTGGCACCGTGCTGCCGGAATGCGGCCCGATGGTGCAGAAGAAGCGCTCGGAACTGAAGCTTTCGGGTGACACGAACTTCGACTTCAACAAGGATACGCTGAAGCCCGCCGGCAAGGCCGAGCTCGACAAGCTCGTCGCCGACATGAAGCAGGCCAAGCAGGTCGATGCCGTCATCGTCGTCGGTCACACCGACAGCGTCGGCTCCGATGCCTACAACCAGCGCCTGTCCGAGCGTCGCGCCGCGACCGTCAAGAACTACCTGGCCGCGAAGGGCGTCCCGGCCGGCATCATCCAGGCCTCGGGCCGCGGCGAGTCGCAGCCGGTTGCCGACAACGCGACGGCCGCCGGTCGCGCGCAGAACCGCCGCGTCGAGATCACCGTCGAAGTCACGCAGTAAGCTTCGACCTCGCCTCGCACACCCCGCACGCCCCGGCCATCGGCCGGGGCGTCGTCATTTGGCCGGCCGCCGGCGGATGCTGAACCGCTGCCGCAGGCACTTCGCAGAACCGGCATAATCGCTGCCATGCGCCGAGCCGGAGCCCTCCATGCAGTCCATCGACACCCTGTTGTTTCCGCGCTGGATCGTGCCGGTCGAGCCCGAAGCGGTCGTGCTCGACGACATGGCGCTCGCGATCGACCAGGGCCGCATCCTCGACCTGCTGCCGGCCGCTGCCGCGCGCAACCGGTATCACGCGCGCAACACGCTGCTGCTGCCGAATCACTGCCTGCTGCCGGGCCTCGTCAACGCGCACACGCATCTGGCGATGAACCTGCTGCGCGGCTACGCCGATGACCTGCCGCTGATGCAGTGGCTGACCGGCCACATCTGGCCGGCCGAGGCGCGCTGGGTCGGCGAGACCTTCGTGCATGACGGCACGCTGCTCGCCGCGGCCGAGCTGATCCGCGGCGGCGTCACCTGCGTCAACGACATGTATTTCTTCCCGGACGTGACGGCGCGCGCGCTCGGCACGGCCGGGCTGCGCGCCGTGGTCGGCCTGATCGCCATCGACTTCCCGAGCGCCTGGGCCTCGGGGCCGGACGAATACCTCGCCAAGGGCCTGGCGCTGCACGAATCCCTGCGCCACGACCCGCTGCTGAGCACCGCGTTCGCGCCGCACGCGCCGTACACGGTCGGCGAGGCCACGCTCGCACGCATCCGCGCGCTGGCCGACGAGCTCGAACGCCCGGTGCACATGCACGTGCACGAGACCGCCGGCGAGATCCGGGAGGCCGTCGCCGCGCACGGCTGCCGGCCGCTGGCACGCCTCGACCGCCTCGGACTGCTGTCGCCGGCCTTGGCCGCCGTGCACATGACCCAGCTCGAAGACGCCGAGATCGCCCGCCTCGCCGAGACCGGCGCCAGCGTCATCCACTGCCCCGAATCGAACCTGAAGCTCGCCTCCGGCTTCTGCCCGGTCGCGAAGCTCGAAGCCGCCGGCGTCAACGTCGCGCTCGGCACCGACGGCGCGGCCAGCAACAACGATCTCGACCTGTTCGGCGAGATGCGCACCGCCGCCCTGCTCGCCAAGGGCGTCAGCGGCGATGCCGCGGCGCTGCCGGCGCACCGGGCGCTGCGCATGGCGACGCTCAACGGCGCGCGCGCGCTCGGGCTCGGCGAGCAGACCGGCTCGCTGGTGCCGGGCAAGTGGGCCGATGTCATCGCCGTCGATCTCGGCGATCTCGAAAGCCGGCCGCTGTATCACCCGATCTCGCAGCTCGTCTACGCGAGCGGCCGCCACCAGGTCACCGATGTCTGGGTCGCCGGCCGCCAGCTGCTCGGCAACCGCGAGCTGCTGACGCTGGATCGCAGCGCACTGCTCGAACGCGCCGGGCACTGGCGCGCGCAGATCGGTGCCGGCGCGAGCGCCTGAACCCGCAAGTTTCCGCCTTGACCGAGGAACGCCGCATGACGACCGCCAACGTCGATCAGGCCGAAGTCGCCAAGTTCGATGCCCTCGCCAGCCGCTGGTGGGATCCGGACGGCGAGTTCAAGCCGCTGCACGACATCAACCCGCTGCGCCTCGGCTTCATCAAGTCGCGCGCCCCGCTGACGGACTGCGCGGTGCTCGATGTCGGCTGCGGCGGCGGCGTGCTGAGCGAAGCCCTCGCCGATGAATACGCGCAGGTCACCGGCATCGACATGGCCGCTGCACCGCTCGAAATCGCCAGCCTGCACCTGATCGAATCCGGACTCGATGTCGATTACGTGCAGTCGACGGCCGAGGACTACGCCGACGCGCATCCGGACGCCTTCGACGTGGTCACCTGCATGGAGATGCTCGAACACGTGCCGGAACCGGCCTCGACCATCGCCGCCTGCGCGCGGCTGGTGCGCCCGGGCGGGCACGTGTTCTTCTCGACGCTGAACCGCACGCCGAAGGCCTGGCTGCTGGCCGTGCTCGGGGCCGAATACCTGCTGCGCATGCTGCCGCGCGGCACGCACGAGTACGCGAAGTTCATCCGCCCCTCGGAGCTGGCGCGCTGGGCGCAGCTCGCCGGGCTGGAGGTGCGCGAGTTCACCGGCGTGCACTACAACCCGCTGTCGCGCCGCTACACGCTCGGCCCCGGGCTCGACGTGAACTACCTCGTGCACTGCGTGCGGCCGCAGGACTGATACCGGTCACGACCGAACGCCCGAGCCTTTCAGCCCCTCCCCTGACGACGGAAGCCCCCGCTTGACCGCCATCCTGTTCGATCTCGACGGCACGCTGCTCGACACCGCGCCGGATCTGGTCGGCGCGCTGAACCGCATGCGCATCGAGGACGGCCTGCCGGCCCTCGACTACGCCAGCCTGCGCCCGGCCGCCTCGCACGGCACCGACGCGCTGCTTGCGGCCGGCTACGGCAGCACGCGCCATGACGCCGGCCACGCCGCGCTGCGCGAGCGCTATCTCGCGCAGTACCGCGCACGCATCGCCGAGCGCACCGCGCCGTTTCCCGGCATGGACGACACGCTGGCCACGCTGGAGGCACGCGGCATTGCCTGGGGCATCGTCACCAACAAGCCCTCGGCGCTGACCGGCGCGCTGCTCGCGGCGCTCGGGCTGGACGCCCGCGCCTGCGCGGTGGTCAGCGGCGACACGCTGGCGGTGCAGAAGCCCGATCCGGCGCCGCTGCTGCACGCCTGCACGCTCGCCGGCCTCGATCCGGCACGCTGCTGGTACGTCGGCGACGCCGCGCGCGACATCGAGGCCGGCAGCCGCGCCGGCATGCGCACGCTGGTGGCCGGCTGGGGCTACCTCGGCCCGGACGACGAACCCGCGGCCTGGGGCGCCGACGGCACGCTCGCCGTGCCGACCGAACTGCTCGACTGGCTGGACCACGGTCCGGAGGCCGCCCATGACTGAAACGCCGGACGATGCCGGACTTGCCGGGCGCCTCGCCGGCCTGCTGCCCGGAGCGCTCGGCGGCTGGCTGCCGGCGCCGGTGCTCGCGGACTGGTCGGCGCTGGCCACGCTCAGCCGCACGCTGGCAGGCCTGGAGGATTCCGAGGCCCGCGCCGAGGCGATCGCGGCACTGCCGCCGGCGCTGGCCCGCCTCACCGCCGCCGACTGGTGGCGACCGCTGCCGTGCGGCCCGGTCGAGGACGTGGCGACGCTGCTCGCCGAGGCGCAGCGCGCGTGGCGCCCGTATGCGCTCGCCGCACTCGCGGCGAGCGGGCTCGATGCCGACGAGCGCCTGCGCGGTCAGGCGGTCGCGCTCGGCGGCGGCTTCTTCCTGCTCGCGCAGCTCGGCGAGCTGGCCGCGGACTGCCGGCGCGGCACGCCGTGGCTCGCGCTCGATGAGCTTGCGAAGTACCGCAGCAGCGTCGCGGCGCTGGCCGGCGGCCTCACGAACCCGGGCTTCGTGGCCGCCAAACTCGATCGCTGGCGGCGCCTGCTGCGCGCCGGCTCGCCGCTCGCCCGCCGGCTGCGCGGTCGCCGCGGCCTGCTGCTGCGCGTCGCGCTGCTCGCGGCCGACCAGCGCATTGCGGCCCTGCGCAGCGCCGCTCCGCTGCCGCTCGCCGATGCGCGCCAGACCCTGACGCTGCTCGCCCTCGCCGTCTGGCACGGCATCCGCCCCGAACGCAAGGCGAGCAGCTGACCGCCGCTGCCGACCGCCCCGACATCACGCCACACCACACCCCAGCACACCGCATGCATCCCGATCTCTACTGCGCCGACAAGGCCGCTCCCCCCGGCTCGCCGGCGCATTACTGCCTGCTCGGCAGCGATGCCGGAACCCGCGCGACGCTGGGCGCGCTCTGGGCGCTGGAGCGCGAACTCGCCGGCATCGTGCCCGAATGCCGCGAGCCGGCGGTCGCGCGCGCCAAGTTCGACTGGTGGCGCGCCGAGCTGCGCACGCTCGAAGGCGGCACGCCGCAGCATCCGGTCACGCAGGCGCTGGCTCCGCGCCTGCGCGCGCGCGGCCTCGACGCCGCCCGCCTGCTCGAATGCCTGGAAGGCCATGCGCTGGTGCTCGATTACGACGCCTGGCCGAACCACGCCGTGCTCGTGCAGCACGCGCTGACCCCGACCGGCGCCACGCCGGCACGGCTTGCGGTCGAGCTGCTCGGGGCGGCAGAGCTGCCGGGGGCGGCGGCCGGCGCGCACGAACTCGGGCTCGCGCACGCGCAGTTCGAGCGCCTGCGCGAGGTGCGCGCCGATGCGCTGCGCGGTCACTGCACGGTGCCGGACGACGAACTCGCCGCACACGGCCTGACGCATGCGGATCTGCTGAAGCCGCAGACGAGCGCCGCCACGCAGGCGCTGTTCGCCGCGCAGATCGTCCGCATCCGCGCCACGCAGGCCCGCGGGCTGGAACGCCTGTCGCCGGCCGCGCGCCGGGCGCTGACGCCGCTCGTCGTGCGCGCCGCGCTCGAAGCCGCGACGCTCACCGAGATCGAGGCCGACGGTCTGGCGCTGCTCGAACGGCGCGTCGAGCTGACGCCGCTGCGCCTGCTCTGGCAGGCGTGGCGGGCGCGGCGCCGGGCGCGGCGCGGCGGCTGAAATCGGCGCGGCACGGCGCTTGCCGCTGCAGCGCCGGCCGGCGGCTCGGCTAGAATCCGCGCCCCCGGCGCCGGTGCGCCCGCCCGAACGAGGCCCCGAGATGAACTACGACCCGCAGTACGCTCCCGCCCCCGACCTGCTGCGCGAGCGCGTGATCCTGATCACCGGCGCCGGCGACGGCATCGGCCGGGCGGTCGCGCGCGCCTGCGCCGCGCACGGCGCGACCGTGATCCTGAGCGGCCGCACGAAGAAGAAGCTCGAAGCGGTCTACGACGAGATCGAAAGCGCCGGCCACCCGCAGCCGGTGATCCACCCGCTGAACCTCGAAAGCCTGACGCCGACCGATGTCGACACCATCGCCGAGGCGATCGACCAGAACTTCGGCCGGCTCGACGGCCTGCTGCACAACGCCGGCTGGGTCGGCTCGCTGACGCCGATCGCCAACTACGAGCCGGAGCTGTGGCTGCGCGTCGTGCAGCTGAACCTGAGCGCGCCCTTCCTGCTGACGCAGGCGCTGCTCGGCCTGCTGAACCGCGCGCCGGCGGCCTCGGTGGTGTTCACGACCGACGCCGTCGCGCAGCGCGCGCAGGCCTATTACGGCGCCTACGCCGCGGCCAAGGGCGGCATCGAGGTGCTCGCGCGCATGCTCGCCTCGGAGCTCGAAGCCAACACGCGCATCCGCGTCAACACCATCGACCCCGGCGAGGTGCGCACCAACCTGCGCATCCGCACCTTCCCCGGCATCACGCCCGAGAACTGGCCGCGGCCGGAAGCCCTGGTCAACGCCTGGCTGTGGCTGCTCGGCCCGGACTCGGACGGCGTGCGCGGACAGCTCGTGCAGGCGCAGCCGCGCTGAGCGCCGCGCGGGTGGCGACGCGCGCCGTGCGCCGCTGCCGCCCTCACGACGGTCCGGCTTCGAGCCCGCCCGCGCGCGGCACGAAGCGCACCGGCGCCTGGCCGCGTGCGGCGCGCTTGTCGGCGAGCAGCAGCGGTGCGCAGCGCCTGCGGTCGCGGTAGATCGCCACGCAGTCCAGACACTGGAAGCAGTCGGCGTAGCGGATCGCGCCGTCGCGGCGGATCGCGCCGTACTCGCAGCTGCGCCGGCACAGCTGGCAGGGGCTGCCGCACTCGGCGCGCCGCGGCAGCCACGCGAACACGCGCACGCGCCCGAGCAGCGCCAGCGCCGCGCCGAGCGGACACAGCCAGCGGCAGAAGGCCTTGTAGAACACCAGGTTCAGCGCGATCAGCGCCAGCGCCCACGCGACGAACGGCAGGCTGCGCACGAAGCCGAGCGTGATCGCGGTCTTGAACGGCTCGATCTCGACCAGCCGGTCGGAGAGCGCCGGCGCGAACCACGCCGCGGCGAGGATCAGCGCCAGCACCGCATATTTGACCGGCATCAGCCGGGCATCGAGCGCCTCCGGCACGCGCCGCGGCTGCAGGCCGAGCGCGCGCGCACCGAGCGCCGCCAGCTCCTGCAGCGCGCCGAACGGACACAGCCAGCCGCAGAAGGTGCCGCGCCCCCAGACCACCAGCGCCAGCGCCGTGTACGCCCAGACCAGCACCGTCATCGGGTCGTTGAGCAGGAAGTCGAGCCCGCGCCCGGCGCGCAGCGCCTGGATCACGGCCGTCAGGTTCACGATCGACAGCTGCCCCTGCGCGTACCAGCCGAGGAAACCGAGCGTGAAGACGAGCCACAGCGTGCGCACCCGGCGCAGGCGCGTGGCGTCGTGCGTGAGCCACGCCGGTCGTGCCAGCAGCAGCGTCAGCAGCACGAAGCCGGCGAGCAGGATCAGCAGCTCGCCGGCACGCTCGGCCCAGACCGCGCGCCAGCCGCTCAGCGGCTGCGGGGCTTGCGGTGCGCGCTCGACGTAGCGTGCCGGCAGGGCCAGTTCGAGGCCCAGGTCGCGGCTGACGCGCTCCGGATACAGCAGGCCGTGGGCGCGCGTCGTGCGCACCGACAGTTCGACCGGCCGCGCCGGATCGAGCCCGGCCTGCGCCAGCACGCGGAAGAACTTCACGGTATCGAAGTCCGGCAGCCCGGCGACGCGCACGCGCTCGTCGAGGTCCATGTCGCGCAGCCCGAGCGGCAGCCCGCCCTGCGCGAGCCCGAGCCGGTCGGGGATGGCATTGCGCACGAAGTCCGGCCCGGCGAAGCCGTAGCGCCCGCGCGAGAACGCCAGCAGCACCAGATCCCCCGGCTCCAGCGTGCGCGCGATGCGCGCCCAGGCGTCGTCGCCCAGCAGCGCCGCATGCACGCCCGGCACGTTCAGCAGCGTCGCGCAGAACTCCAGATACAGCGCCTCCGGGGCGGCCAGCGCCTCCGGGTCCTGGCCCTCGCCGACCGTGCCGGCGAAGGCCCGCTCGACCTCGCGGTTCGAGTACTGGCGGCAGGCCACCAGCCCCTTGTCCTTCAGTCCGCCCCAGTCGAGGCCGGCATCGAGCACCTCACTGCGGATGGTGCCGGCGCGTGCCGGACTGCCGCCGCCGATGCCGAGCTTCGCGCGCGCCACGGCCAGCGCGGCGTTGACGATCGAGTCGTTGACGATGCGCACCGAGGCCGTCGCCTTCGAGACGCCGTCGATGTAGGCATTGGCGCTGTCGAGCCGCACGCCGCCGTTGGTGCTGCTGGTGACCTTGATGTTGCGGTTCAGCCCGAGGCCGACGTACTGGCGCACGAAGGCCGCGAGCGGCTCCGGCCCGAGGCCGTCGAGGAATACCGGCTCGTGCTGCGAGATCACGCGCACGTCGCGGAACTGCCCGTCCGGCGCGATCTCGACCAGCAGGTTGACCGGCGTGCCCGAGAAGCCCGGGATCGGCGCGAAGTCGATCGACTCGAACAGCCAGCCTTCGAGTTCCGGATACGGCCCGTTCATCCTGGACAGCGGCCAGACCGGCAGCTCGCGCGCCTGCTCCCCGACGCTGTACGGCGGCGGATAGATCTGTCCGAGCGTCGTACGGGTCATGACGCCGGCCCCGGCAAGGCCGGCGGACAGGATCAGCCAGAGACCGAGCAGGCCGGCGACGAAGCGGGCTGCGGCAGCGGGGATGCGGGGCAACGGCATCGGTACGGACCTGCACGGACGGCGGGGGGAAGCGCAGGCGCGGGCACCGGCGGTCGATCCGGGCAGCTTCGATCCGATCCGATCCGTCCCGCTCCGCGCGCGGCCTGCGCATCGTCGGCAGTCCGCATCCGGCCTGCAAGGGCGCTCTCAGGATGTGCGCCTGCACATCCAGGACTTGCCGAAGCGTGCCGCTGTAGACCCGATCCGTGCGCAGGCGCCGGGTGCGCCGCCTGCGCACGCTTGCCTCACTCGCCGTCGTCGCGCTGCGGCCCGCGCTTCAAGCCGAGCCGCGGACGCTGGGCCGGGCTGACCGGCGCCGGAGCGCCCCTGCCACCGCTGCCACCGCTGCCACCGCTGCCGCCGCCGCGCCGGCGCTCGGCGTCCTCGGCGAAGCGCCGGCCGCGCGCGCCGGCGGCAGCCGGTGCCTTCGCCGCCGGGCGTTCGGTGACCGGACTGCTGTGCGGTGCACGGTCGCCCTCGCCCTGCG
>JAFEGB010000034.1 GCA_018240295.1 Pseudomonadota bacterium | reverse complement strand
TTGATGAACAAGCCCCTCCCCCCTCGCGGGGGAGGGGTTGGGGAGAGGGGGCAAGGTCCGGGCGCAGTGCCGGCGTCTCCCCCTCTCCCCCGGCCCCTCTCCCGCAAGGGGAGAGGGGAGATCGACGCCCGAGCATTGATCGGTCAATTCATCCTGCCCGTGGAACCGCTGACTTGTGTAGATACCGATGCCGGCCGTGCGGGGCCGCGAAGGCGGCGCTGGCGAAGCTCCTGCCGGGCGGGCCATCCTGAAGCCTCTTGCGGGCCGGGCGTCGAAACACGCCCGGCCCGCATCGTTTGCGGCGCCGGCTTGACCGCCGGCCGCCCGGGCATGGAGCCTGCCCGCACGAAGCGGGCGAGGGCACGGGCATGGCGGTGGATGCGGACTGCGACCTGCTGGTCATCGGCGGTGGCATCAACGGCGCGGCGATCGCGCGCGATGCCGCCGGCCGCGGCCTGCGCGTGCTGCTCTGCGAGCGCGACGACCTCGCCGCGCACACCTCCGGCGCCAGCACCAAACTGCTGCACGGGGGGCTGCGCTACCTCGAACACGGCGAGCTGCGGCTGGTCGCGCAGGCGCTCGCCGAGCGCGAGCGCCTGCTGCGCCTCGCCCCGCAGCTTTCGCAGCCGCTCGACTTCGTGCTGCTGCCGGCGCGCGGCCTGCGTCCCGGCTGGCTGATCCGGTTCGGGCTGTTCCTGTACGACCACCTCGACTTCGGCCGGCGCACGCTGCCGGCGACGCGCCGCATCGAAACCGGCGCGCTGGCGCTCGGCGCCGCACTGCGCCCGGACTGCGCGGGCAGCGCCTGGATGTATGCCGATGGCTGGACCGACGACGCGCGGCTGACGGTGCTGAGCGCGCTCGATGCCGCCGAGCGCGGCGCCGCCATCCGCACGCGCACGGCGGTGACGGCCGCGCAGCGCGAGGGCCGCCGCTGGCGCGTGCAGCTGCAGGCCAGGGACGGGGGCCAGCAAGTCACGGCGCGCGCGCTGGTCAACGCCGCCGGGCCGTGGGTCGAGGCCGTGCTCGGCACCCTCGGGGCGGGCGGCTGCGCGCAGGCTGCCCGTCCGCGGCTGCGGCTGGTGCGCGGCAGCCATATCGTCGTGCCGCGCCTGTACGACGGGCCGCAGGCCTGCGTGCTGCAGCAGCCGGACCGGCGCATCGTGTTCACGATTCCGTACGAGCAGGACTGGACGCTGATCGGCACGACCGAGGTCGACTGCGCGCGGCCCGGCGATGCGCACACCGATGCGGCCGAGATCGACTACCTGTGCGCGGCGCTCGCGCCGTACTTCCGCTCGCCGCCGACGCCGCGCGACGTGGTCTGGCACTACGCCGGCGTGCGTCCGCTGCTCGACGACGGCCGTGCCAGCTCGCGCGTCAGCCGCGACTGGCGGCTCGAATCCGATGCCGGCCCGCCGCCGCTCGTGAGCGTGTACGGCGGCAAGCTGACCACCTGCCGGCGCCTCGCCGAGGCCGTCGTCGACCGGCTGGCAGCGGGGCTCGGCTGTCGCGCGCCGGCCTGGACCGCCGGCGGGCCGGCGCTGCCGGGCGGGGATTTCGACGATCGCGAGGCACTGCTGCGGAGCCTGCGCGCGACGCGGCCGTGGCTGCCGCCGGCGCTGGCGGCGCGGCTGGTGCGCAGCTACGGCACGCGCGCGACGCGGCTGCTCGGTGCCGCCAATGCGCTCGCCGGACTCGGCGCGGACTTCGGGGCCGGGCTGCATGCGGCCGAGGTCGATTACCTGGTGCAGACCGAATGGGCGCGCACGGCCGAGGACGTGCTGTGGCGGCGCAGCAAGCTCGGGCTGCGCATCGAGGCGGGGGCAGCGGCGCGGCTCGCGGACTACCTTGCCGAAGCAGTACCGCGGCTGAGCGGCGGACACGCCTGATCCGCCGGCCGCGGCCGGGGAGGAGACATGGACGAACGCTACGTGCTCGCAATCGATCAGGGCACGACCAGCACGCGCGCGCTGCTGTTCGACCACACCGGGCGCGTCGCCGGCTGCGCGCAGCGCGAGCTCACGCAGCACTTCCCGCAGCCGGGCTGGGTCGAGCACGACGCTTCCGAGATCCTCGCCAGCGTGCTGACGACGATCGCCGAAGTGCTGACCGTCACGCGCACCCCGGTGCAGGCGATCGCCGCGCTCGGCATCACCAACCAGCGCGAGACCGTCGTGATCTGGGAGAAGGCCACCGGCCGGCCGATCCATCGCGCCATCGTCTGGCAGTCGCGCCAGAGCGAAGGCATCTGCGCGCAGCTGCGCGCGCAAGGGGCCGAGCCGCTGATCCGCGAGCGCACCGGCCTGCTGATCGATCCGTACTTCTCCGGCACCAAGCTCAGGTGGCTGCTCGATCAGCTGCCCGGCGCCCGCGCACGGGCCGGACGCGGCGAGCTGCTGGCCGGCACGATCGACAGCTGGCTGGTCTGGAACCTCAGCGGCGGCCGGCGGCACGTCACCGACGCGAGCAACGCCTCGCGCACGCTGCTCTACGACATCCACGCCCGGCGCTGGGACGACGAACTGCTTGCGCTGCTCGACGTGCCGCGCGCCCTGCTGCCCGAGGTCTGCGCATCGAGCGGCGTGCTCGGCACGACCGATCCGCGGCTGACGCTCGGCGTCGCGCTGCCGATCGCGGGGCTCGCCGGCGACCAGCAGGCGGCGCTGTTCGGGCAGGGCTGCCACGCGCCGGGCATGGCCAAGAACACCTACGGCACCGGCTGCTTCCTGCTGATGCACACCGGCGCGCAGGCGGTGCGTTCACGCCACGGGCTGCTGACGACGATCGCCTGGCAGATCGGCGATCAGCTCGAATACGCGCTCGAAGGCAGCATCTTCGTCGCCGGCTCGGCCGTGCAGTGGCTGCGCGACGGCCTGAAGCTGATCGATACCGCCGCCGATTCAGAGGCGCTGGCGCAGTCGGTCGCCTCCACCGGCGGCGTCTACTGCGTGCCGGCCTTCGTCGGGCTCGGCGCGCCGTACTGGCGAAGCGACGTGCGCGGTGCGCTGTTCGGGCTGACGCGCGGCAGCGGCCGGGCCGAGATCTGCCGCGCCGTGCTCGAAGCGATCGCCTTCCAGACCCGCGACGTGCTCGATGCGATGCAGGCCGATGCGGGGCTTGCGCTCGAACGGCTGCGCGTCGACGGCGGCGCGGTCGCCAACGCCTTCCTGATGCAGTTCCAGAGCGACATCCTCGGCGTGCCGGTCGAACGCCCGGCCCAGCCCGAAGCCACGGCCTTCGGCGCCGCGGCGCTCGCCGGGCTGGCGACCGGCTTCTGGGCCGATCGCGCCGCCATCGCCGCCTGCTGCCGGCCCGATCGTCGCTTCGAACCGGCGCTGCCGGCTGCCGGGCGCGAGGCGAGCTACGCGGGCTGGCGACAGGCGGTGCAGGCGACGCTGGGGTTCAGGATCGATCCGGCCTGAGGGCGCGGCCCGGCCTCACAGCAGCACGCCATCCACCGGCCGCACGGCCGCCGGCCGTTCGCGCTCGCCGAGCAGTTCGAGCAGGTCGGCCTCGATCGTCGTGCTGATCGCCAAGAGCGGCAGATCGTGCGGCATCTCGCCGAACGGTTCCTCGATCTGCTCGCCGAGGGCATCGAGGCCGAAGAACGTGTAGGCGAGGAACAGCACGACCACCGGCGTCATCCGGCCGACCGTGTCGATCAGGCCGAAGGGCAGCAGCAGGCAGTAAAAGTACACGGTACGGTGCAGCAGCAGCCGGTACGGGTACGGCAGCGGCGTGTTGCGGATGCGTTCGCAGCCGCCGAGCACGTCGGCGAGCCGGTCGAGCCGGGATTCGGCATGCGCGGCGAGCAGCGGGTCGATGCGCAGGTCACGGCGCGCGCCGTGCAGGTGCTCGCCGAGTTCCTGCAGCAGCGCCAGCGGCACGTTGTGCGCCGCCGCCGGACGGGCGGCGGCCTGCGGGCCGAGGAGGCGTTCGAGGTCGGGGAGCGGATCACTGCCGCGCAGGTGGTGGCGCAGCGCATGCGCAAACGCCATCAGCCGGTGCACGAACGCCGTCGGCCGCGCATCGGCGGCGCCGGCCGGGGCATCGATCGTCGTCAGCGCCAGTCGGGCCAGGCTGCGGCAGGCGTTCAGCAGTTCGCCCCAGAGCTTGCGGCCTTCCCAGTAGCGGTCGTAGCTGACGCTGTTGCGGAAGCCGAGAAAGATCGCGAGGGTCAGGCCGATCAGGCTGAACGGCGTGACGGTCATCGAATAACGAAACGGCAGCACCGACTCGTGCAGCACCGTGACCAGCGTCGCGAGCGCCGTCGTCGCCAGCAGCGGACGCAGGATGTCCCGCACGATCGAGCCGCGGATGCGGAACAGCAGATCGAAACCGCCGGGCGTCTGCAGGATGACCATGGCGCGTGACCGGAGCCGCGGGTGAATCGGTGACGTCGGGGAGCGCAGACAGCGGGAACGGCGGGGTGAGGAATGGCGCGCCCGAAGGGATTCGAACCCCTGACCTCTGCCTCCGGAGGGCAGCGCTCTATCCAGCTGAGCTACGGGCGCATTGCAGGAAGGGCGCGCAGGATACCGCTGCGGCGCGGCGCCGTCCATGGCCCGCCGCCGGGGCGGAGGCGATTTCCCTGTGCTTCCCGCGGTCTTGCCGATGCCGCTACAATGCCGCGCCTTGCGGCTGCCACCGCAATTTCCTGCAGTACCTGCCGATACCCAACCCTGCTCACAAAAGACTTCACGGCTCGCGCGGCCTGCGGGGCCCTGCGTCCGTCCCGGTGCTGCCGCCGTGACGCCCGCATTGCCCCATGCAGCCAGGCCGGACCGGCGCGGACCGGATGACATCCAGCACAATCCGGAGAGGTGAACGCGTGAACCAGCAAGACAAATCCTTCCTGACGACGTTCACGGGCGTGATGGCGATCCTGGTCGTTCTGGCCGCCGTGATCTTCCTGGTGGCGCAGCTGATCGGGAAGCTGAACCGCCCGGCCGACGACGGCTCGCGCATGCAGGCGCAGGCCGAGGACCGCATCAAGCCCGTCGCGCGCGTCGCCGTCGCCGATCCGAACAAGAAGCCGGTGAAGCTGTCGGCGAAGGACATCGTCACCCAGGTCTGCTCGTCCTGCCACGGCGCCGGCGTGCTCGGTGCGCCGAAGATCGGCAACGCCGAGGACTGGACCCCGCGCGTGGCGCAGGGTCTCGACACGCTGGTCAGCCACGCCGTCAACGGCTTCAAGGGCATGCCGGCCAAGGGCGGCAGCGCCGCGCTGAGCGATGCCGACATCCGCTCGGCCGTCATCTACATGCTCAAGGATTCCGGCGTGAAGCTCGACGCCGCCCCGGCCAAGGCCGATGCCGCCGCTGCGGCTGCCCCTGCCGCTGCGGCCGCGCCTGCGGCTCCGGCTGCCCCTGCCGCTCCGGCCGCACCTGCTGCCCCGGCCGCACCT
>JAFEGB010000349.1 GCA_018240295.1 Pseudomonadota bacterium | reverse complement strand
GCAGCGGCGTGCGCAGCCACTGCGGCCAGTCCGGCCGCAGCCACACGCGGTCGTGGCGCTCAGGCCAGCGCATCGCTGCGCACCCGGGCCGCGACCGGCCGCGCCAGCCGCCGGCCGCCGCGCGCCTCGCCGAGTTCGCGGCGGCGGTCGTGCTGCGGCATGCCGGCGAGCGCAGCGGCCAGCGCCTCGGCGAGATTGCCCTGCCAGACTGACTCGACGGCGCCCATCGCCACGTAGTTGGCGACGCCCGGTGCGAACACCGGCGAGCTCCGGCTCAGGTCCTGCAGCTTTTCGAGCGGGATCTTGGTCACGCGCGCCATTGCCGGCAGGTTCATGACCATGACCTCGGCGCCGGGCAGCGCGTGGCAGGCATCGGCGAGCAGGCTGCTGGCGAGGAAGCCGCCGCTGACGGCCTTCGAGTACACGAGGCCGAGCACCTTGTGGCCGCGGTTGCGCGCGAGCGTCAGGCACTTGGCCAGATGCGCCATGTAGCCGTTGATGCCGAGCAACTCGTCGCGGTGCGACAGGCGCTGGCCGGCGGTATCGACTGCGAGCAGGATCGGCCGGCCCGGGTGGCGGCGCACGGTGTCGAGCACGGCGCCGGCGAGCGCGAGCGCCAGTTCGACGCCGATCGGCGCGGCATCGACGGTGCCGATCACGGCGATGTCGGTCGTGCCGCTTCTGCCGCTGCCGTGGAAGAAGGCGCCGTCGAAGCGCACGTCGTGGCCGGCGGGGAACAACTGTTCGAGCAGGGTGCGGGCGTCCATGGTTCAGGCCCTCCGGTCGGCGGTGGCGGTGAGGAATTCATCGGTGTCGAGCAGCGGCAGGCGCGCCGGCTGTCCGATGCCGAGCGCGCTCCAGATGTCGAGCGCATCGCGGCAGGTGCCGAAGCGTTCGAGGCGTGCAGCGAGGCGGCCGTGTTCGGCGTCGAGCGCATCGAGCGACAGGTCCGGCACGGTGTCGAGCAGGCGGATCGCGGCCTCGCGGAACGCGCCGATGTCATCGGCAACCAGCACGTCGGCCTCGCCGAGCAGATAGCGGTGCTTGCCGCCGACGGTGCGCCAGACCAGCGCCCGGTCGCGCGAGTCGAATTCCTCGACGCCGCAGGTGGTCTCGATGACCTCGGGGCCGGACAGGCCCAGCCGGCCTTCCTCGCTGATGACGATCGCATCGCAGCAGCGCGCGACGATGCCCATGCCGCCGAAGCAGCCGAACTGGCCGCCGTCGAGCACCAGCACCGGGATGCCGGCGCTGCGCACCGCGAGCACGGCGCGCATGACCTCGGACACCGCGATCAGCCCGGCGTTGGCCTCGTGCAGGCGCACGCCGCCGGACTCGACCAGCAGCAGCACCGCGGCCGGGCGCTCGTCGAGCGCGCGTTCGAGCAGGCCGGTGAGCTTGGCGCCGTGCACCTCGCCGACCGCGCCGCCGTTGAAGCCGCCTTCCTGCGCGCCGGCCAGCACGCTGCGCCCGGCGAGCCGCCCGCGGCCGACGACGACGCCGTCATCGAAGGCGACCGGCGCATCGAGCGGCGGCAGGTGCGGGCTGGTCATGCGCTCGGCCGGACCGAGCAGTTCGCGGAAGCTGCCGGCATCGAGCAGGCCGTGCAGGCGCTCGCGGGCGCCGGCTTCGTAGTAGCTGTGGCGGTGCGCGTTCATGCGGCGTCTCCGAGGAAGGTTTCGATGGCCTGGTCGAGGCGCAGGCTGACGACGGCCGGCGTCGCGCCGACATCGTTGACCGAGATGCGCAGGTCGCAGAGGCCGTGGCGGGCGTGGAAGTCGTCGATGACGGCCTGCCAGATGTGGCCGAAGCCGACCGCGGCGGTCGTGATCTCGATCACGCAGCTGCCGGAGCCGGGCGCGGCCTCGACCAGCACTTCGAGGTTGCCGGAGCCGACCACGCCGGTCAGCGTCGGGGCCTGGACGGCGGGCGGCGTGCCGCCGAGGTATTCAAAACGCAGGGTTTCCATCACGGGTCTCCGGGAGGTTCAGGCCGGTGGCCGTCGGACGGCCGGGGGTGAGGCGGGTGCACGGCGGGAGCGCGTCTTTCAGTCCCTCGGCCCTCGCGGGAGAGGGGTTGGCGAGCGGGGGCGAAACCGCGCTTCGATGCGTCCTGCCGCAGGCACCGCGCATCGGCATCACCAGTTGCGGAAGCGCTTCGGCGGGTCGTACAGGCCGCCGGAGGCGCGCACGAGGTCCTTCATCGACTTCGCGGCCAGCAGGTCGCGGCTCGCGAGGCGCTTGTCGATGCCGAGGTCCTCGGGCCGGCGGATCACGCCGCGGTCGCGCAGGTTCTCGACGGCACGGCGGTCACGGCCGAGTCCGACCGCCGTGTAGCCGGCCACACCGCGGATCGCCTGTTCGCGCTCCCCGGCCGTGCGGCAGAGCAGCAGGTTGGCGATGCCTTCCTCGGTCAGGATGTGGGTGACGTCCTCGCCGTAGATCATCACCGGCGGCAGCGGCATGCCGGCCTGCTCGGCCAGTTCCCAGGCATCGAGCTGTTCGACGAAGGCCGGTGCCATGTGCTCGCGGAAGGTCTCGACCATCTGCACGACGAGCTTCTGGCCGCGCGGCATCCGGCTGCTGCCGGCGCGTGCCTGCTCGCCGGCCTTGAGCCAGGCCGGACTCGCGTGCCGGCGGCCGCGTGCATCGGCGCCCATGTTCGGCGCGCCGCCGAAGCCGGCGATGCGCCCGAGCGTCGCGGTCGAGCTGTTGCCGGCGAGATCGATCTGCAGCGTCGAGCCGATGAACAGATCACAGGCGTAGTGGCCGGCGGCCTGACACAGCGCGCGGTTCGAACGCATGCTGCCGTCCGGGCCGGTGAAGAACACGTCGGGGCGCGCCGCCGTGTAGGCCTCCATGCCGAGTTCGCCGCCGAAGGAATGCACGGACTCCACCCAGCCGGCCTCGATCGCCGGGATCAGCGCCGGATGCGGATTCAGCGCCCAGTGCCGGCAGATTTTGCCCTTCAGGCCCAGCGACTCGCCGTAGGTCGGCAGCAGCAGCTCGATCGCCGCCGTATCGAAGCCGATGCCGTGGTTCAGGCGCTGCACGCCGTATTCGGCGTAGATGCCCTGGATGGCCATCATCGCCATCAGCACCTGCACCTCGCTGATCTGCGCCGGATCGCGCGTGAACAGCGGCTCGACGTAGGCCGGGGTCGGCGCCGGGATCACGAAGTCCACCCAGTCGGCCGGGATGTCGATGCGCGGCAGCGTGTCGACGACCTCGTTGACCTGCGCGATGACGATGCCGCGCTTGAAGGCCGTCGCCTCGACGATCACCGGCGTGTCCTCGGTGTTCGGGCCGGTGTAGAGGTTGCCGGCGGCATCGGCGGCCTGCGCGGCGATCAGGCTGACGCGCGGGGTGAGGTCCGTGAAGTAGCGGCCGAACAGTTCGAGGTAGGTGTGGATCGCGCCGATGTCGATGCGTCCGGCGCTGACGAGCTTCGCGAGCCGCGCGCCCTGCGGGCCGGAGAACGAGAAGTCGAGCTTCGTCGCGATGCCGCGCTCGAACACGTCGATGTGCTCGGGCAGCGCCAGCACCGACTGCACCATGTGCAGGTCGTGCACGCGCGCCGGGTCGACCGAAACCAGCGTCTTCGCGAGAAAGTCGGCCTGCTTCTGGTTGTTGCCTTCGAGGCAGACGCGGTCGCCGGGCTCCAGCACGGCTTCGAGCAGCGCGCGGGCATCGGCGGCGGCGACGTGCCGGCCGCGGGCGAAAGCGGCGGCGCGTCCGAGGCGGGCGGCGCGGTTCTGCGATTGCGTGTCCCAGCGGCGCGGGGGGGTGAGGGGGGCATTCATGGTCATCGCACTCCTTGGAGCAGGGCAGGGGATCGGGGTGGTGCCTGCCGGTGCGATCCGTCCGGTTTCCGTGATGACAAGATGATCTTAATAAAATTATCTTGAAATTACGGACACGAAGGGGGACGGACCGGCACCGTGCCGGCAGCTTTCAGCCGAACATCGCCCGCGTGGCGAGGAACAGCACCGACGGGCCCATCAGGCAGCCGAGGCCGGTGTAGAAGGTCGAGGTCATCGCGCCGTAGGGCACGAGCTTCGGATCGGTCGCGGCCAGACCGCCGCAGACGCCGCTGGTCGTGCCCATCATGCCGCCGAAGATCATCGCGGTCCGCGGGTTGTCGAGGCCGATCCACTTCGCGACGAAGGGCGTGCCGATCATGACCAGCACCGACTTGACCAGACCGGCAGCGATGCTGAGCGCGATGACCTCGGAACTCGCGCCGATCGCCGCGCCGGTGACCGGGCCGACGATGTAGGTCACGGCACCGGCGCCGATCGTGGTCATGCTGACGGCGTCGGTGTAGCCGAAGCCATACGCGACCGCGGCCCCGAGCACGAAGGACACGACCACCCCGACCAGCAGCGACAGCACGCCGCTCAGCCCGCACTTCTTCAGTTCATCGAAGCTGACGCCGAACGCGGTCGCGACGATGGCGAAATCGCGCAGCATCGCGCCGCCCATCAGGCCGAGGCCGGAGAACAGCTTGAGGTCGGCCAGGCCGTTCTTGCCGCCGGCGGCGACGCCGCCGACGTAGGCGAGCACGAGACCGGCGAGGATCGCGATCGCCGAGCCGTGGATGCGGCCGCGGGTCAGGCGGTCGGACAGCCAGTACGACAGCCACATGGTGGCGCCGACCACCGCGAATGCGGTCAGCAGGCCGTTCTTGCCGAGCAGGGTTTCCAGGGTTTCGTACATGATGCTCACCGTTCGCCGGAGGCGATGACCGTCGTGGACAGGGAGGCGCTGTTGCCGCTCACCGCCGGCTTCGGCCGGCCCCAGCGATCCAGCACCGGAATCAGCGCCGCGCAGGCGATCGTCGCGATGACGCCGGCCAGCAGCGCGGCCGGACCGCCCTTGATCGCGGCGGCGACGTTCTGCGTCGAGGCCATCGCGATGACGATCGGGATGTACATCGCGCTCCAGAACTCGATGCCGCGCTGCGACATCGGTACGAGCTTCAGGTCCCGGCGCAGCCGGTCCGAGATCAGGATCAGCAGCAGCATCGCGAATCCGACGCCGCCGACGTTGGCCTTGACGCCGATGAGCTGGCCGAGCAGGTCGCCGGCGAACATGCCGATCAGCGTGCAGATCGACAGCAGGGCTACTCCGTAGATGACCATGGCAAATCTCCTCGCTTGGTGGGCGGGTGGGGCAGGTTGTGCAGGTTTGGAGCGACGGCTCTCCGGCCGCCTGTTCTCAGGGATGTCTCCGGGCACGACGGATCGGCGGGCGGGTGCGGGGCACCTCCTCGGTCGGGCGGTTCGGGGCCGGAGCGCGGCCGGCAGGGACCGGGCGCACGCAGCCTGCGCGCGCCGGTCGGACGGCGTTCCGGGATCGGTGAAGCGGGGGAATCAGCCGCGGGGCGGCGGTGTGGCGGGAGGTCGCGACATGACGGGGCTCCTCGGTGGTCTGCCGCCCGGTCCTGCCGGAGACTCCGGCGGGCGCTCTGTCGGCGCGGGCGGCGGGCAGCGCATCAGGCGATGGCGTCCTGCGGGTTCGGATACGGCGGATTCGGCGCACTGGCGGCGCCGGGCGTGTCCGGCAGCCGCGCCGGGCCGTTGAGGCTGCCGCCGGATTCGATGTAGCGGACCAGCGCGACGCGCTGGTGCAGCAGGTGCTGGTTCATCACGCGCTCGGCGCGCCCGGCGTCGTGGCTCCGGAAGCACTCGATCAGCGCGCGGTGTTCGGACAGCGATTCCTGCAGCCGCCCCGGCAGCAGCAGCTGGCGGCCGCGGTGCATCTTCAGGATGCGGCGCAGGTCGTTGGTGACGCGCGTCAGCCACGGGTTGCCGGCGAAGTCCTGCACCGTGCGGTGAAAGACGTAGTTGCTCGCGTAGTACGCGGCCACGTCGCCGGCGGCGGCGGCGGTCTCGAGCGCCTCGTGCAGGGTTTCGAGCGTCCGGAGGCGCTCGGCATCGAGCTTGCGCGCGCATTCAAAGGCGCAGCGGCCTTCGAGCATCGCCATGACCGGGAACAGCTCGTTGAGGTCTTCGAGCGTGAGCTTGGTGACGCTGGCACCGCGCCCCGGGTCGATCTGCACCAGCCCCTCGGCGGCGAGCAGCTTCAGGCACTCGCGCAGCGGCGTGCGGCTGATGCCGAACTCGGCGGCGAGCGCCGGTTCGTCGATCCAGTCGCCGGGGGCGAGTTCGTGGTCGTAGATCTTCTGGCGCACGCGCTCGGCGACATCCTCGTACATCGCGACCTTGCGCGGGCGCGGGCTGCGGGGGGAAGGCGGGGTGCTCATGATCCGGGGACTCCGCGGTTCGGTGATGATGGTGTGATTACATCATAATTATGAAAAAATACAAGCCGCGGCTTAGATTTTTTCAGGGCATGCGCGCGCAGGCGCGCCGGGGAGGATCGGCAGCCGGAGCCGGGAACGATCGGCGCGCCGGGGCGGCTGCGGAGCCGGAAGAACCGCAGCCGGCCGGGACGGTCGCCGCGAAAATAAAGCGGGGGCGGACCGCAGGACCGGTCCGCCCCCGCCGTGAGACTGGCGCGACGCTTCCCCCCCCGATCCGCCGGGGAGCGGCTCGCTGCTGGCTCAGTACACGTCGTGCTGCGTGTTGTAGACGTTGAACTTGCCGGTCGGCGTGATCAGCTTCGCGTCCTTGATGACGGTCTTGAGCTTCAGCGTCCGGTCGTCGACGACGACGAGCGCCGACTTCTGGTCCTTGCCGTTCCAGACCGAGAACCAGACCTCGTTGCCGTCCTTGTTGTACTCGGGCTGCACGACGCGCTTCGGACCCTCGCCGAGCTCGGCCCAGTCGGCGATCGGCAGCACCACCGGCGCTCTGGCGAGATCCTTCAGGTCGTAGACCAGCGTCGACTGGCTGATCTTCGGATCCGGGTTCAGCGCGGTGTCGACGTACAGGTGGCTCGACTGCGGGTGGGTCTTGATGAACAGCGAACCGCCCCCCTGACCCTTCAGCGTGCGCACGACCTTCCAGGCCTGGGCCTTGTGTCTGGTTGGGTCGGTGCCGATCAGCGAGATGCTGTCATCGCCGAGCTGGCTGGTGGCCCAGACCGGACCGAACTGCGGATCGACGAAGTTCGCGCCGCGCCCCGGGTGCGGGATCGCGCCGACATCGACGAGGGCGGCGAGCTTGCGCTCCCTGGAGTCGACCACGGCGACCTTGTTGGACTTGTTCGCGGCGGTCAGGAAGTAGCGGTGCGTCGCGTCCCAGCCGCCGTCGTGCAGGAAGCGCGCGGCGCCGATCTCGGTGACCTGCAGGTTGTCGATGTCGGCGTAGTTGACCAGCAGGATCTTGCCGGTCTCCTTGACGTTGACGATGAACTCCGGGTGCTCGTGCGAGGCGACGATCGCGGCGACGCGCGGCTCGGGGTGGTAGTCCTGCGTGTCGACGGTCATGCCGCGCGTCGAGACGATCTTCTTCGGCTCCAGCGTGTCGCCGTTCATGATCACGAACTGCGGCGGCCAGTAGGAGCCGGCGATCGCGAACCGGTCCTCGTAGCCCTTGAACTTCGAGGTGTCGACCGAGCGCGCTTCGAGGCCGATCTTGATCTCGGCGACGTTGTCGGGCTTCTCCATCCACAGGTCGATCAGGTTGATGCGCGCATCGCGGCCGATCACGTACAGGTAGCGGCCCGAGGCCGACAGCCGCGAGATGTGCACGGCGTAGCCGGTCTTGACGATGTTGATGATCTGCTTGGTGTCGCCGTCGACCAGCGCCACCTCGCCGGAGTCGCGCAGCGTCACCGAGAAGATGTTCTGGATGTTGAAGGCATTCATCTTCTTCGTCGGGCGCTGCGCGGGCGGCACGATGACCTTCCAGGTGTCCTTCATTTCCTTCATGCCGAATTCGGGCGGCAGCGGCGGCTCGATCTGGATGTAGCGCGCCATCATGTCGACCTGCTGCTCGGTCAGCTCGCCCGAGCTGCCCCAGTTCGGCATGCCGGCCGGCGAGCCGTAGTTGATGAACACCTTCAGGTAATCGGTGCCGCGTGCGCGCGTGACATCGGGCGTCAGCGGCTTGCCGGTCGCGCCCTTGCGCAGCACGCCGTGGCAGCCGGCGCAGCGCTCGAAGAAGATCTTCTTGGCCTGCGCGAACTCCTCGGCCGTCATCTGCGGCGCGCCGGTGTTCTGGTCCTTCGCCTGCGCGGCGTCGATGCCGCTCGGCGCGCCCTGATAGCGGACCTCGCCCTGGCCGACGCCCGGGTGGCTGGCGTCCTCGGCGTGCGCGCTGCCGGGCGCGAGGCCGAGGCCGAGGGCGATCGACGTGACGGCCAGCAGCGGGGCCGTGCTGCGGTGTTTCGGCTGATTCATGTTCTGGTGCTCCCCCGTGCGACTTGCGGATGGCTGCGGAACTCGTGCGCTGCGGTCGAGCGGATGCGACCGTTGCGCCTGCTTGCCGCGGCTATCTGACGCCCGGGGGGCGGGGCCGACCCTTGACGCTCATCAAGCCGCGCCCGGGCACACAGGAGACTGATCCCTAAGGGGTATCCGGGGGTACTACCAGCACCGGCACCAGCGGGAACTCCGCGGGCGGCACGGCCTTGCCGTAGCGCCAGCCCTGGGCGTGACCGCAGCCGTGCGCGAGCAGGAATTCCGCCTGCGCGGCGGTCTCGACGCCTTCGGCGACCACCGACAGGCGCAGGTGACTGGCCATGTCCAGCGTCGCGCGCACGATCGCGCAGTCGTCGCTGTCCTCGGGCAGCTCGCGCACGAACAGCCGGTCGATCTTCAGCCGGTCGATCGGCAGGCGCTTGAGGTAGGCGAGCGAGGAATAGCCGGTGCCGAAGTCATCGATCGCCAGCCCGACGCCGAGCTCGGCGAGCTGCGACATGACGTGTGCGCCGCGCTCCGGATCGCGCAGCAGCAGCGATTCGGTCAGCTCCAGCTCCAGATAGCGCGCCGGCAGGCGGTGGCGCGCGAGGATTTCCGAGACCAGCGCCGGCAGGTCCTGACGCATGACCTGCGGCACGGCGATGTTGACCGCCACGCGCAGTTCGTGGCCGGCATCCAGCCAGGCGCGCGCCTGGCGGCAGGCCTCGTCGAGCACCCAGGCGCCGATCGGCAGGATCAGGCCGGTGTCCTCGGCGAGCGGCAGGAAGTCGTTCGGCGGCACCAGCCCGCGGGTCGGATGCTGCCAGCGCACCAGCGCCTCGCAGCCGATCACGCGGGCATCGGCGAGTTCGACCTGCGGCTGGTAGTGCAGGCGCAGTTCGCCGTGGGCGAGCGCGCGGCGCAGTTCCCCCTCGATGCGCACGCGCGCCTCGGCACTGTCGGTCAGGCTCGGCAGGTAGTAGCGGTAGGTGTTGCGCCCGTGGGCCTTGGCCTCGTACATCGCGGCGTCGGCGTTGCGCAGCAGCGTTTCGGCGTCGAGCCCGTCATCGGGATACAGCGCGATGCCGACGCTGGCCCCGAGGTAGAGCTCGTGCTCGTCGATCGTGAACGGGGCGTTGCAGGCCTCGACCAGGCGCGTCGCCAGCCGGCCGACCACCTCCGGATCGGCGATGCGATCGACCAGCAGCACGAACTCGTCGCCGCCGAGGCGCGCCAGCGTGTCGCTGGCGCGCAGGCCCTCGGCGAGCCGTGCCGCCGCCGCCACCAGCAGCCGGTCGCCGATGCGGTGGCCGAGGCTGTCGTTGACGATCTTGAAGCGGTCGAGATCGAGGAACATCAGCGCCATGCGCTCGCCCTCGCGCCGGGCGCGCAGGATCGCGTGGCTCAGGCGCGCCCCGAGCAGCAGCCGGTTCGGCAGCCCGGTCAGCGGGTCGTGGTGGGCGAGGTGTTCGAGTTCCGCCTGCGACTGCTTGATCGTCGAGATGTCCGAGAACACCGCGATGTAGCCGCCGGGCTGGCTGTTCTCGCCCGGTACGGCGCTGACCGTCAGCCAGGACGGATACGGCGAGCCTTCGTGATCGAGGTTCCAGGTCTCGCCCTGCCAGTGACCGCCGGAGGCGAGCGTGCGGCGGATGTCGGCGAGCAGCCGCCGGCGCTGGCGCGGCACGAACAGCTTCTGCGGGCGCCGGCCCTGCCACTGCGCGAGCGTGAAACCGCTGATGCGCTCGAAGGCCGGGTTCACCGCCTGCACGCGGCCGTTGGCATCGAGCACCAGGATGCCCTCGCGCGTGTACTCGTAGACGATCGCCGCCTGCCGCAGCCCGGCCTCGGCGCGGCGGCGGTCCTCGATCTCGCGCTGCAGGCGCTGCGTGCGCGTGGCGATGATGTTCTCGATCAGCGTCGTGCGCCCCGAGGTCACGAGCAGGAAGGCCGCGAGCACGCCGTTGAACAGCAGCGCACCGGCCTGCACCGCGTGCGCGACCGGGCCGTGCTGGCCGGTCGGCAGCGCCTGGCGCGGCGCGATCTCCAGCCGCCACTGGCGATCGCCGACCACCAGCGGCTGGCTCCAGTGCTGGCCGGCGGACAGGTGCGCCGGCCAGTCGGGGTCGACCTGCAGCGGCAGCGGCGCGCCCTGGGTCTCGTCGGTCAGGCGCACGATCAGGGCGCTGCGCGGCAGCGGCGCGATCGCC
>JAFEGB010000348.1 GCA_018240295.1 Pseudomonadota bacterium | reverse complement strand
AGACGCACCAAGGCCGAGGCCGAGCAGACGCGCTCGCTGATCCTCGACACCGCCGAACGCCTGTTCTTCACGAAGGGCGTCTCGCGCACCACGCTCGCCGAGATCGCGACGGCCGCCGGGCTGACGCGCGGCGCGATCTACTGGCATTTCGCGAACAAGCTCGAACTGTTCAACGCGATGCACGAACGCGTCGCGCTGCCGTTCACCGAGGCGATGGAAAAGCTGCTGCACGCCGAAGACCCGCTGGCGGCGCTGCGCGAGCGCTGCGTGCTCGACCTGCAGGACATCGCCGCCTGCCCGCAACTGCAGCAGGTGCTGGCGGTGCTGCTGCACAAGTGCGAGTACGTCGACGAACTCGGCGAGCTGTGCCTGCGCTTCGACCAGCAGAACAAGTGTTTCGTCGAGCACAGTGAAACCGTGCTCGCACGCGCGCACGCGCTCGGGCAGTTGCGCGATGGTGTCGAACCGCGGCGCGCGGCGATCGCGCTGCATAACTACATGCTCGGCACGATCAGCGACTGGCTGTTCGCGCCGGACCTGCGCTACCGGCTCGCCGACGAGGCCGGCCCGCTGGTCGATCTGTTCTTCGCCGGCCTCGAACGTCCGGCCTGACGCCTGCGGCCGCGCGTCCTTTTTTGCCGGAGACCGTAAAAAAACGAAGGCCGCATCGGGCACGGACCGGTGCGGCCTTCGTCTTCTGGCAGAGGCCGGGTTTTCAGCGCGTCGCCGGCGCCGGCTCGCTCGCCGTAGCCACGGCCGGCGTCGTCGCCACCGGCACGGCGGCCGGCGTCACCGGCGCGACCGGCGGTACCGACGGATCGGCGGACGGCGCCGCCGGCGTGGCTTCCGGGGCCGGCGCCGGCTCGATGACCGGGATCGGCTTCGGTTTCGGCAGCGGGCCGTTCAGCTTGCCGTAGATGTCGCTGTAATAGACGACGTGACCGTCGATGGCCTCGGCCGGGCGGTAGACCAGATAGATCGGAATCTGCGGCGAAGGCTCGACGACGGTGCGGCGGCGGTTGATGCGCTTCTGGATCTCATCCTCGCTCAGGCCCATCAGCCAGGCGGCGAGCGGCCGGTACTGGTGCACGCGCACGCAGCCCGAGGACAGCGCCCGCACCGGCTTGCCGAAGTCGTTGCGGTGGTTGGTGTCGTGCAGGTAGACGCTCGGCGTGTCGGTGATCTCGAACTTCAGCTTGCCGAGCGCGTTGGAATCCCCGGCCGGCTGGTACATGCGGTAGCCGGCGGCGTGGAAGCCGGCGGCGCTGATCGGACCGATCGCATCGGGCGGAATCTGGCGGCCGCCGCGATCGAGCACGACCAGCCCCTTGCGCGTGACCGCCGACGGATCACGGCCGAACAGCGGGATCAGGTCTTCCTTGATGATGGTCGGCGGCGGCGTCCAGGTCGGGTTGTACTTGACCGCCTTCATGAACACCGACAGCTCCGGCGTCGGGCGCTTGGGCCGACCGACGACGACGTTGGAACTGAGCGCAAGCTGACCGGACTCGAAGGCGCGCAGCTTGTAGGACGGGATGTTGACGATCACCAGCCGCGGGACCGTGCGATCGATCGGCTGCGCGGTTTCCGCCGCCAGCGTGTAGCGCAGGCGCACCAGACGATCCTCGCGCGACATCGACAGCTTCGCGACCGTGGACTTGTCGAGGCTGCCGGTTTCCTTCAGGCCGTTGATGCGCTGGAAATCGACGAGGGCCGCGGCCAGCGCGTTGTCATCGCCGCGCGGCACGTCGTAACCCCATTCCGCCAGCCGCGCCCGCAGCGGCTCGGCGGCCTTCGGACCGGCGCCCATGTGCCAGCTGCCCGGGGTCGGCGGTTCCGGCGTGGTCAGCGCCTGCAGGCGATCGTGTTCGCGCTGGATCGGATCGATGACGACTTCATCGGCGTGAACCAGCGCAGCAAACGGCAGGGAAGCCACGAAGGCGAACAGCGAGGGCAGGAGGAAGGGACGCATGCTGCGCTCCGGAGGATCGGCGGAATGGAAAATTCTACCGTGAGACGGTCCGGATGCGCTCGGTCATTGACATGGTTTTCATTTGACATAAGGCATCTTATGCGGCCATCACGGCAGGCCGGATCATGCGCTTGCGGGACCGCTCTGCGAAGCGATCCCAGGCACGACGCCGAGCTCAGACGCTGCTGCACCGCAAGAATTCCCTGCAGCAGGAAACTGCCGGGAGCGCGGCACAGCCCGGAATTTGCCCGGAAAGCCCGGATTTCGGCCGGAAACGACCGTCAAGCGCCTGATCCGTCGAATTTCGTCGCAGGCTTCCGGCGCACGATCCGGCCGATGCGCAATCGCGGCCGGCTGGCCATGACCTGCCGATCCGGCGCCGGTTGCTCCATTGCGGCACCGGATGCCCGCAAGTCCTCCGATTTCTGAAACGCAGCCATGCAATGTGCGCATCGCCGGCCAAAGCCCCTACGGCTTCGCATCAGCTCATCCGAGCGCGTGCAGGCCGCTTCGGGCTCAGCGTCGCCGGCACCAGCTCTGCACCCGCGTCCGCCATTCGTCGGTCAGCTCGTAGAAGGTCGGAATCACCAGCAGCGTCAGCAGCGTCGCGGTCAGCGTGCCGCCGATCACGGCGCGCCCGAGCGGCGCGCGGAAGTCCGCCCCTTCGCCGTGGCCGAGCGCGACCGGGATCATGCCGGCGGTCAGCGCGAAGGTCGTCATCAGGATCGGGCGCAGCCGCACGCGCCCGGCCTCGATCAGCGCCTCGCGCAGCGCCAGCCCGCGCGCGCGGCCCTGCCTGGCGAAGTCGATCAGCAGGATCGCGTTCTTCGCGACCACGCCCATCAGCAGCATCACGCCGATCAGGCTCATGATGTTCAGCGTGTCGCCGGTCACGAGCAGCGCCAGCACCACGCCGATCAGCGACAGCGGCAGCGAGGCCATGATCGGCACCGGATCGAGGAAGCTGCCGAACTGCAGCACCAGGATCAGGTACATCAGCAGCAGCGCGATGCCGAGCGCCGAGAAGATGTTGCCGAACACCTCGGCCTGATCTTTGGCCTCGCCGCCGTGCTGCAGCCGCAGGCCCGGCGGCAGCGGCTCACGCGCCAGCCGCGCGTCGAGCCGGCGCACGGCCTCGGCGAGCGGCACGCCCTGGGTCGCGGCCTCGATGACGATCACGCGCTCGGTGTCGAAGTGATCGATGCGCCGCGGCCCGAGCCCGGGCGTGACGGTGACGATCTGCCCGAGCGGCAGCGACACGGTGCGCCCGTCGGCGGCGTGTGCAGCGACCGGCAGGCGCGCCAGCCCGGCGGCGAGTTCGCGGTACTCGGGAGCGAGGCGCACGGTCACGTCGCGGGTCTCGCCGTCCGGGTCGATCCAGTCGCCGGCTTCGAGTCCGGCATAGGCGACGCGCAGACCCTGGCCGATGTCGGCGACCGTGATGCCGAGCGCACCGGCGAGCCCGCGATCGACCGTCAGCTCGTACTCGGGCTTGCGCCCGCGCGTCGAGAGGTTCGCATCGACGATGCCCGGTACCTCGCGCGCCGCCGCGAGCAGGCGCTGGGCGGTCTCGGCGAGTTCGCGCGCATCCGGGCCGATCAGTCTGAGCTGGATCGGCTTGTAGGCGCCGCCGAAGCCGCCCGAGAACACCGCGACCTCGGCGCCGGCGAGCTGCTGCGCCTGCGCGCGCAGTGCGTTGCCGATCTGCTCCTGCGTGCGCGAGCGTCCGGACTTGGGTTTCAGGCGCACGTAGACGGTCGCGGTATCGACGCCGCCGACCGTGAAATCGCCGGCGCTGCCGGCGCGCGTATAGGTGTAGCGAACCTCGGGCAGCGCGCGGGCAAGCCCGGCGACGCGCTCGGCCAGCACGCGCGTGTGTTCGAGGCTGGAGCCGGGCGGCGTGTCGATGACGATGCGCAGCTCGCTGCGGTCGCTCGGCGGCACGAAGGCCGCACCGCCGAACTGCGCCTGCAGCCACAGCGCGCCGAAGAAGCTGCCGAGCGCGAGCGCCGTCATCACCAGCCGGTGATCGAGCGCCCAGCCGATCACGCGCACGTAGCGTCCGGTCAGCCGGTCGAAGCCGGCGTTGAAGCGATCGAGCGCGCGCGTCAGCCAGCCGCGCCGCTGCGCGTCGGGCTGCGGATCGGGCCAGTAGGCCGACAGCATCGGATCGAGCGAGAACGACACGAACAGCGACACCAGCACCGCGCAGGCGATGGTCAGCGCGAAGGGCTTGAACCACTGTCCGGCGACGCCGGACATGAACGCCACCGGCACGAACACCGCGACGATGGAAAACGTGGTCGCGGTCACCGCCAGCCCGATCTCGGCGGTGCCGGCGCGCGCGGCATCGAGGTGCGAACGGCCCAGGTGCACATGGCGCACGATGTTCTCGCGCACGACGATGGCGTCATCGATCAGGATGCCGATCGCAAGCGACAGCCCGAGCAGCGACATCTGGTTCAGCGTGAAGCCGCAGGCCCAGACCGCGACGAAGGCCGCGAGCACCGACACCGGCAGCGCCAGACCGGTGATGACGGTCGAGCGCCACGAGTTCAGGAACAGGAACACGGTCAGCACCGTCAGCAGCGCGCCGAGCACGAGGTGCTCGCCGACGTTGGCGACCGAATGGCCGACGCGCTCGCCGGCGTCCTGCACGATGCGCAGCTCCACGCCGGCCGGCAGCGTCGCCTGCACCTGCGCGACCTGCGCGCGCAGCGCGGCGCTGACCGCCGTCGTGCTGGCGCCGCGCGATTTCAGCACGCCGATGCCGATCGCGGGGCGGCCGTCGTAGAAGGCGAGCGAACGCGCCTCCTCGGCGCCGTCGCTGACGTGCGCGAGCTGCCCGAGCCGGATCACGCGCTCGCCGCGGCGCGCGACCACGAGCTGCGCGAAGGCCTCCGGGCCGTCGAGCCGGCCGCGCAGGCGCAGCGTCTGCTCGCCGGCCCCGTGCGTCAGGCGCCCGACCGGCGCGGCGAGGTTCTGCGCGTTCAGCGCCTGCACGAGTTCGGCGAGCGTGACCCCGGCCTCGGCGAGCGCGGCCGGATCGAGCTGCACGTTCAGCTCGCGCGTCTGGCCGCCGGCAACATCGACCTGCGCGACGCCGGGCACCTGACGCAGCTCGCGCACGATGCCGGGATCGGCGAGCCGGGTCAGCTCGACCGGCGTCAGCCGGTCCGAGGCCAGCGTCAGCGACACCACCGGGATGTCGGCCGGATCGACCCGGGTCAGCACCGGCTCCTTCATCTCGTCGGGCAGGCGGTCGCGCACCGCCGAGATGCGGTCGCGGATCTCCTGCCCGGCTTCGAGCATGTTCTTGCCGAACTCGAAGAACACGATCAGCTGCGCATAGCCGTCGCTCGCGCTCGAACGCAGCTCGTGGATGCCGGCGATGCCGGTGATCGATTCCTCGACGCGCTCCAGGATCTCGCGCTCGACGCCCTCGGGTGAGGCGCCTGGGTACGGGATGCCGACGACGATGACCGGCTGCTCGATGTCCGGGAATTCGTCGGTGTGCAGCGCGAGCAGCGCAAACAAGCCGAACAGCACCAGCGCCAGCATCGCGACCACCGTCACCATCGGCTGCTCGATGCTGAAATCCGAGATGCGCATGCCGCGCCCCTGCCCTGCCCCGTCCCTGCCCTCCATCAGCGCAGCACCGGCAGGATCTCGACCGGCGTGCCGGCCTGCAGCGTGCGCGCCGGGCGCAGCAGGATGCGGTCGCCGACCTCGAGCCCGGAGCGGATCTCGACGTATCCGGCCTCGGCGTCGCGCAGCCCGGTTTCGACCGTGACACTTTCGAGCCGGCCCTCGCGCACGCGCCAGAGACTCGCCTGCGCGGCCCCGGCCGGCACCGCATCGATCGGCAGCACCGGCGCCTCGCGCACGTCGGCGGCGACGCGGCCTTCGGCGTACAGGCCGCCGAGCAGCGCGCCGTCGGCGTTCGGCAGCGCCACGTACAGCGTCACCTGCCGGGTGACCGGGTCGGCCATCGGATTGATGCGCTCGATCGTGCCGCGAAAGCGCCGGTCCGGATAGCCGCGCACCGTGAACTCCACGGCCGCGCCGGCCTGCACGCGCGGCAGCTCGGCGGCCGGCACCGCGGCTTCGAGGCGCATGCTGGCCGGATCGACCAGCACGTACAGCGTCGCACCGGCCGGCACCACGTCGCCGGCCGCGACCGGCCGCTCGGCGACGCGCCCGGCCATCGGCGCATGCACGACGGTGTATGCGAGCTGCTTGTCGGCTGCGGCCAGCCGCGCGCGGGCATCGGCGAGCGTGGCATCGGCGGTGATCGACGCCGCCCAGGCATCCTCCTGCTGGCGGCGCGTCCAGGCGCCGGTGCGCAGCAGCTCGTCGCCGCGCTCGGCGTTGCGCCGCGACAGCAGCGCCGCGCGCTCGGCCGAGCCGACCGCCGAGAGCGCCGAATCGCGGGCATCGCGCACGGCGCGTTCATCGAGCCGCGCCAGCACGGCCCCGGCCGCCACCGCCTGACCCGGCTCGAAGCTGACCTCGCGCAGCGTGCCGCCGATCTCGGCGCGCACCTCGGCGCGCCGCTCCGGGCGCAGCGTGCCGGTGAGCAGCGGTCCGGACTGCACGCGGGCGCGCACGACCGTCCACAGGTTCTCGGGTCCGACCTGGATCGGGGCTGCCGCCGTTGCGGCCGCCGCGGCCGGTTCGGCGCGGCGTTCGCCGCAGGCGCCGAGACCGCCCAGCAGGCAGAGCACCAGCAGCAGCCAGGGCGCCGGGCGGGCCGGGAGATTTCGGTTCGGCATCGGGTACGTCGTCATGCACGGGCTTCCGCGGACCGGCAGCGGCCGGGCGGCGCGCAGCTTAACCGCTGGACCGCGACCGGATCGCGCCGGCGCGGCTCAGGTGCCGATCGAAGTCACGCGCACGATGCGGTTCTTGCCCTCGCGTTTGGCGCTGTACATCGCGGCATCGACCTCGCGGGTCAGCGCCGCGGCGTCGTGGACCCGGCGGAAGGTGATCTGGCCGATGCTGAGCGTCACCGGCAGCCCGATGGCGGCGACGGCAGCCTCGGCGCGGCTCTTGAGCTTGCCGGCGATCGCCGCGGCCGCCACCTCGCCGGCATTGGCGAGCAGCACGACGAACTCGTCGCCGCCGAGGCGCGCGACGTAATCGCTGGCGCGCACGCTGTCGCTGAAGCTGGCGGCGAGTGCGCACAGCACGGCATCGCCGGCCTCGTGGCCGGCGCTGTCATTGATGCGCTTGAAGTCGTCGCAGTCGATGTACAGCAGGCTCGACGGCATCGGCGGACGGCTCGCGAGCAGCGCCCCGATGTGTTCCTCGTAGCCGCGGCGGTTGCCGAGGCCGGTCAGCACGTCGGTGCGCGCGGCGGTGTGCGCCTGGCGCCAGGCCGCCAGCAGCTGCCGCGCCTGGCGCCAGTCCCGCAGCCGCCACAGGAACAGTCCGCCGGCGATCGCGGTCAGCAGCACGCCGGAGAGCAGCGCCAGCCGGCGCTCGGCACCGGCGCGGCGCATGTGCTGGGTCAGCACCTCGTCCTCGCCGAGACCGTAGGCGACGATCAGCCCGTACTGCGGCAGCACGCGGTAGGAGCCGAGCCGGCGCAGGCCGTCGAGCGCCGAGGTGCCGCTGAAGCGCCCGGACGGGGCGGTGCGCGCCGGTTCGAGCACGATCAGCCTCGGATTGGTGGTGCCGATCGTGCTGGCGGCCCCGGCATGGTGCAGGTCGATGTCGCGGCGCAGGTAGACCGTGCCATCGAAATCGACGACGCCGACCGTGCCGGTGCGGCCGAGGTCCATCGAGCCGGCCATCGTCAGCAGCCACTGCGGATCGATGGCGGTGATCAGCGCGCCGGTAAAACGGCCATCGGCGGCAACGCGACGCACGGCAAGCGGAATGGTCCAGTCGTCGGTGACATGACTGATGACCGGCTTGCCGAGGATCCAGCCCGGCGCATCCGGGGCCGCCAGCCGCTGGAAGTAATCGCGATCGGCCACTGAAAGGCTGGCGGCCGGCAGGTCGGCGGTCGAGGCGATCAGGCGGCCACGGGCATCGGCGATGCTGATGCGCTGGCGCATGCCGTCCTGCGGTGCGCCGAAGCGCTGCAGCAGGTCGCGGGCCGCGCCATCGCCGCCGTTGGACTCCAGCGCCAGTTCCAGCGCCGACAGCAGCAGCCGGGTATCGTCGAGCGCGCGCTGCACGCTGTTGCCGAACAGCGGCAGCAGGGTTTCGGCGCGCTGCGCAGCGGTTTCCAGGGTCTGCGCCCGGTCTCCGGCGATGTCGCGCTCGGTGAAATACGCGAGCGCCCCGATCAGCGCTGCCCAGCCCAGCACGATCGCCAGCAGCACCGCCGGCAGGCGGGCTTCTGCGACGACATTGCTCGGCAGCTCGGAGGTGGCGCTCATCATCGGCTGGGACATTCACCGGCATGCACGGTCAGCGCAGCATAGTCCTGCCATGGCACTGCGCATCGTGAAACGCTGACAACGCCTGATCAGGCGCCCCAGACCCCGAGTTCCTGCAGCTGTGCACTCGCCGCCGCCGCCCAGCCACGATTGGCCGCCGGGCTGGCCGGGCTCGGATGCAGGATCTCGCCGATGCGCGGCGCAGCAGGCCCGGTGAGCGCCTGCTGCGCGCGCAGGCGTGCAAAGCGGCCGACGCCGATCAGCCATTCGGGTTCGAGCGCGGCACAGGCTTCCCGCAGGTGCCGGTCGCAGGCCGCTGCCAGCGGCGCGAATTCATCGGACGGCAGCCTGTCGGGCGTAAGGTTGCGGCCGTCGGCAAGAAAGGCCAGCGGGCACCAGTTCAGCACGAAATGTCCGGTGAAGAAGGCCTGCGGCGTGCCGAAACGCCCGGCGAACAAGCCCCACAGCCGCCGGCCGCTGACCTCCGAACGCCGGCAGGCCCAGCCTTCGACCGGCCGCTTCGGATGCTCGACGGCGGGGCGACCGATCGGGGCGTCGATGCCCAGCCAGTCGCGCACGGCGTGGATTTCACCGAACGGCACGCCGGTCTGGACCATGCCGAAGGGTCCCGGATTCATGCCGAGGAACAGCACGCGCCGGCGACCGTCTCCCCAGCGTTGCAGGTATTGCTCATATGCCAAACCAGCATAGCCGAGCGGGTTGTAGACATGGGTCACGGGCGCCCGGAAATGCAGCGGCGCCAGGGCCGCCGACAAGCCTTGCGCCGCCGCCATCAGATCGGCTGCACTCATCGGACCGCCGATGGGATCGAAAAGGTAAGCATCGTTTCCATTGACCTCGATTGTTGTCAAGTTTGCTTGACATTGCATAGCAGGAGCGGCCGCGGATGCACAGCGCAATTCCTGCCAGAGCCAGCATTACCGCCAGTTGTCCAGCAGCGGAACATGGTTTCGATACCCATGAAACCGGCCTTGCGCTTGTCCATCTACCGCTACGGTGCAGACCTGCCGCATTATGATTGCAGCCTCCGGGCTGCGGTCGCCGGCGGGTATCCGCGACCGTTGCAGGCTCCATCGCGCTGATCAAAAAGAGGACACCACGATGAGCGAGCGCAAGCTGCACTCCCCTCCTTCTGCCCTGATCTGCGTGCGACTGCCCGGCCCCGCCCCGGCCGCCGTCGCGAGCGCCGTCGCCGGCGCCGCTCCGCCACGTGCGGGCGGCGATGATGCGTGAGAGCGAAGCCTCCCGCCTGCTGTTCCTGATCCGGATGCTGTTGCCCCTGCTGCTGCTGACGCTGGCGGTGATGCTGTATCAGGCTTACACGGACTTTCGCAGCACGCTGCTCGATCGGGCCGGCCAGCAGATGCGCATCGATGCCGTCGCCGGCGCCAGCCAGTTCGCCGAACTGCTGCGCGAGTATCGCGAGTCGCTGAAATGGCTGGCGGTGCGCTCCGCACGGCTGGATGCGACCGACACCCCGCCGGACATGCTTGCGGCCCTGCTGGATCACTACCGCTTCATCCACGCCGGCACGGTCGTCGCCATCGAACGGCGTGCCGCCGATGCACGGCTGGACGCCCACGCCGGCCTGTCCCTGCCGCCGCCGGCGCAGGACGACACCGCCGCGGCGCTGTTGCTGCAGCTCGCCGGGCGCACCGTCCTGGTGCTCACCGAACCGCTGACGTCCGCAGCCGGCGAAACCGCCCGGCTGCGCCTCGCGCTCGATCTGACGACGCTGGCCAGCCGCGCCCTGGGGGCGCTGACGAAACGCGACGATGTCGAGGGCTGGCTGTTCGACGCCGAGGGTCGGGTGCTCTGGCAGGCGCACCCGGCCGGAGCGGTTCCGGCGGCAGCGGCCTCCTCCCCCACCGCCGATGACTTCGGCGTGCTGCGCGAACGGCTGCGCCGGGAAACCGCCGGCAGCGGCCTGTTCCGGCTGCAGGTCTGGCGCGATGCGCAGGCGCATGCCCGTGACCAGCTGGTCGGCTTCGCGGCGCTGCCGGCCGAAGCCGGCGGCCTCGTGCTCGCCAGTGCCGTCGAATACCGGCGCATCGCCGCCCCGCTCGATCAGTTCGCGCTGCAGCTGCTGCTGATCGGCGGGGTGCTGACGCTGACACTGGCGGCGACCGCCGCGCTGCTGCAGCGTTTCCGCGCCAGCGCCGGACGCCGCCAGCAGCGGCTCGATCGCCTGCAGGCGCTGATCGGACGCGTCGATCAGGCCATGTTCGACTGCGAGGATCCGGACCGGCTGCACGACAGCCTCGCCCGCACGCTGGCCGAGCCGGTGCCGGGCGTGCAGACCGCGCTTGCGACCCGGGCCGCTGATCTGGCCGATCCGCTCGCGCGCGAACGCGCGCAGCAGGTGCTGAGCGGCGGCGCGGCGCGCTGGGACGAAAACCGCGACGGCAGCGTCGATGCGCTGCTGCCGGTGTCCGCGCCGGACGGCCAGCCGGTCGCCGTGCTGTGGTTCCGCCAGCTCGGGACTCCGCCGCCCGATGCGGCATCGCGCCGCCTGATCACGCGCATCGCGCAGGACATCAGCCACGCCCTCGTGCGCATGGAGGATCGCAGCCGGCGCAACGCCGCCGAAACCGACCTGCGCCTGGTCGCCAGCGTGTTCGAGAACATCCGCGAGGCGGCGGTGATCACCGATGCCGACAACCGCATCCTGCGCGTCAATCCGGCGTTCACGACCATCACCGGCTACCAGCCGTCCGAGGTCATCGGACAGACGCCGGCGCTGCTCGCCTCCGGCCGCCACGGCCGCGAGTTCTACACGGCGATGTGGCGCTCGCTGCAGGACACCGGCAGCTGGAGCGGCGAGATCTGCAACCGGCGCAAGGACGGCTGCGAATACCTGGAATGGCTGAGCATCAGCGTCGTGCGCGATGCCGCCGGCGTGATCATGCACCACGTCGCGGTGTTCGCCGACCTGTCCGAGCACACGGCGATGCGCGCGCGCATCGACTGGCTGGCGAGCCATGACGCGCTGACCGGCCTGCCGAATCGCGCGAGCTTCATCGCGGCGCTGCCGGGGCTGCTGCAGCGCATGGCGCCCGGGCATTGCTGCGCGGTGCTGAACCTCGACCTGCGCCGCTTCCAGCGCCTGAACGAGACGCTCGGGCGCAGCGGCGGGGACCGCGTGCTGCAGGCGCTGGCCGAGCGCCTGAACGCCCTCGCCGCCCGCCCGGCCTGCCTGCTCGCACGCATCGCCGGCGACGAGTTCGCGCTGGCAGCGACCGGGCTGCCCGACGAGCAGGCCGCCGGGCGCTTCGTCGCCGGCCTGCACACGCGCCTCGCCGAACCGCTGCCGGTGCTGCCCGAGCCGGTCAGCGTCAGCGTCGACATCGGCTATGCGCTGGCCCCGCGCGATGGTCGCGACGGCGAGACGCTGCTGCGCCACGCGGTCGCGGCCGCCCGCCAGGCGCGCGTTTCCGGCGAGGGCTGGTTCGGCTTCGATCCGCAGCTCGGCCAGCGCATGCAGCGTCGCGCGCTGCTCGAACGCTCGCTGCGCACGGCGATCAGCGGCGGCGAGCTGTCCCTGGTCTACCAGCCGCAGATCGCGCTGGCCGATGAGCGCGTGATCGGCGTCGAGGCCCTGATGCGCTGGAATCATCCGCGCCTCGGCGCCGTGTCACCGGCCGAGTTCATCCCGATCGCCGAGGAGACCGGCCTGATCCGCACGCTCGGAGCCTGGGCGCTCGACACGGCCTGCCACGAGGCCGCCGGCTGGCAGCGGCACTGCCCCCGGCCACCGCGCGTGGCCGTCAACCTGTCGGCGCGCCAGTTCACCGATCCCGGGCTGATCACGGGGATCACGCATGCGCTGCACTCGAGCGGCCTGCCGCCGGCGCAGCTGGAGATCGAGATCACCGAATCGCTGCTGATGGACAACCCGGCACGCACCGTCGGGGTGCTGATGGCGCTGCGCCGCACCGGCGTCGGCGTGGCGATCGATGACTTCGGCACCGGTTATTCGTCGCTCTCCTACCTGAAGACCTTCCCGCTCGACCGGCTGAAGATCGACCGGGCCTTCGTGCGCGACCTGCCCGACAACTCGGATTCGGCGGCGATCGTGCAGGCGATCATCGCCCTCGCCCACACGCTCGGCCTCAGCGTCATCGCCGAGGGCGTCGAGGACGAGGCCCAGCTCGAATTCCTGCTCGGCCAGGACTGCGACGAGGTGCAGGGTTATCTGTTCGCGCCGCCGCGGGCACCGGCGGAACTGCATGCCCTGCTCGCCCGCGGCACGACGCACCCGCCCTCCGCCGGGCGCCGGCAGGCTCAGTCGAAAGGCTGCGGCGAAACCGTGTCGAACGAGCCGCGCGCGTAGTCCTCGAAGGCCGCGAGGATCTCGGCGCGCGTGTTCATCACGAACGGCCCGTGCTGCACGATCGGCTCCCCGAGCGGGCGGCCGGCGACGAGCAGCGCCTCGACATCCTCCTGCCCCGCGTTCAGCACGACGCCGTCGCTGTCGGCCTCCTGCGCGAGCAGCGCCAGACGGCCGGCCGTGACCGTGCGGGAGCCGATCGCCAGCTGACCGCGGCGCACGATGACGAAGCCGTGGTGCGCCGCCGGCAGCGGCTGCGCGAAGCGGCTGCCGGCCGGCAGGCTCAGGTCGAGCAGCAGCGGTGCGGTGTGCGGCCGCTGCACGGCGCCCTCGACCCCGTGGCTCGCACCGGCGATCACGCGCACCTGCACGCCGGCGGCGGTGCGCACCTGCGGAATCGCCGCCGCCGGGATGTCGCGCCAGGCCGGGGCGCGCAGCTTGTCGGCCGCCGGCAGGTTCAGCCAGAGCTGATAGCCGGCCATCAGCCCGTCCTCCTGCTCCGGCATCTCCGAATGCACGAGGCCGCGCCCGGCGATCATCCACTGCACGTCGCCGCCGCGCAGCAGGCCCTCGTGACCGGCACTGTCGCGGTGGCGCATGCGCCCGGCGTGCATGACGGTGACGGTCTCGAAGCCGCGGTGCGGATGCGACGGGAAGCCGGCCAGGTAATCGTCCGGGCGGTCGCTGGAAAAGGCATCGACCATCAGCCAGGGATCGAGCCGCCGCTGCAGCTCGGCCCCGAGCAGGCGCACGAGGCGCACACCGGCGCCGTCCGAAGTCGCCTGACCGGCGACGATGCCCTCGACGCGGCGCGGATGACGGATGACGGGGGAATCGGCAGCAGGCAGGTTCATGGCGAGGCCTCCGGGCGGGGTTCTGGGGGTCGGGGATTGCGCAGCACCGGGGTGGGCGCACCGGGCAGCACGCCGGACGATCGTGCTGCCCGCATGCAGGCCGCTCCAGGGCCCGCCGGGTGCCGGCTTCAGGCGGCGACGGCATCCGCAGCTTCGTCAAACAGCGCCGCGAGCTGTCGCGCCGCATCGGCAAGACCGGCCGCGCGTGCTTCGTCGCCCATCGCGAAGCCTTCGGCGTAGACGTGGCGTACATCGCCGAGGCCGATGAAGCCGAGATGCGTGTCGAGCTGCGGCGTCACGTGATCGAGCGCCGTGCCGCGGTAGCGACCGCCGCGGGCGTGGGCGACATAGACACGCTTGCCGGTCAGCAGCCCGACCGGTCCCTGCTCGGTGTAGCGGAAGGTGACGCGGGCGCGGGTCACGGCATCGAGCCAGGCCTTCAGCTGCGCCGGCATGCCGAAGTTGTACATCGGCACGCCGAGCACGATCACGTCGGCGGCCTGCAGCTCGGCGATCAGCGCATCGTCGGCCGCGACGCGTGCGGCCTGCTCCGGCGTACGCGCCTCTTCGGGCGTGAACAGCGCGGCCAGCGCTGCGGCATCGAGGGCCGGCACCGGTGCGCGGCCGAGATCACGCCGCTGCACGACGGCCTGCGGATGCGCCTGCTGCAGACGGGCGACGATGGCGTCGGCGAGCCGCGTCGACTGCGAGGCATCGAGCTGGATGCTGGCATTGATCTGCAGGATGCGGGTGACGGTCGGGTTCGCGGTCGGGTTCGCATTCGGGTGCTGGTTCTGGCTCATCGCGGCATCTCCGGTCGGCTGGGGGTTCGGCGCAGGGCGGTCTGCGGGTGAAGCAGACTGTATTGGTTCCATCCATGCGCCAGAAGCCGGTAATCCGGATATGAATGTTCCATATTCAGGACAATTACCGCATGCCGGAGACCGCCGATGAACCTCGCTGCCGATGACCTGCTGCTGTATGCGCGCATTGCCGATGCCGGCAGCTTCAGCCGGGCGGCGGCCGCACTCGGTCTGCCGAAGTCGACCGTGTCGCGCCGGCTCGCCGCCTTCGAGACCACGCTCGGCGAGCGGCTGCTGACGCGCACCACGCGCCGGCTGGTGCTGACGGAGTTCGGCGAGGCGCTGCTCGAACACGCGCACCGGCTCGCCGAGGAGATGGAGGCCGCCGTGCAGCTCGCCGAACGGCGCAAGGCCGTGCCGCAGGGCCGGCTGCGCGTGACGATGCCGCCGGATCTGGCCGTGCTGATGCTGGTGCCGATGCTCGCGCGCTTCGGCGCCGGGTATCCGGCGGTCAGCGTCGAGCTCGATCTGTCGCCGCACCAGGTCGATCTGATCGCCGGCGGCTTCGATCTCGCCGTGCGCATGGGACCGCTGGCCGAGGACGCCAGCCTCGTCGCGCGCCGGCTCGGCAGCTTCGCGCGCGGCCTGTACGCGAGTCCCGACTACCTCGCCCGGCGCGGCACGCCGCAGGCCCCGGAGCAGCTCGCCGGTCACGATGCGCTGCTGCTCGCCCCGCAGGCCGGCCGGCCGCTGCCGATGAGCCTGCAGAACGGCCTGCAGGAATGGCACGGCCCCTGGGCCTCGCGCTTCGGCGCCAATTCGGTGGAACTGCTGGTGCGCATGGCGCTCGCCGGTGCCGGACTGGTCGCGATCGACGAACGCTTCGTGCGCCCCCATCTCGCCGCCGGCACCCTGCTGCCGGTGCTGCCGGCCTGGACACTGCCACCGGTGACGGCCTGGGCCGTGATGCCGGGCCGGCGCCTGATGCCGGCGAAGACGCGCGCCTTCGTCGAAGCCCTGATCCGGACGCTGGCCGATGACAAGGGTGACTGAAACCCGGCGGGCGCGGGATCATGGCAGCGCTCGCCGGAGTGCACCGGACAGGACGGAACATCCGCCGTCTCGCGTGCCTGTCTGTCTTCTGGTCATATTCCCGTTTCACCGCCCTTGCCGTTGCAGCATGGAGTTGCACCGATGTCCGATTCGTTTCCGTTCGATCAGGCCGCGACGGCCACCCTGGAGCGCATCCTTGAGCGCCTGACCGAAGACGGGCACGACTTCACCGACTACAAGTCCGGCACGCTGCGCCGGCAGGTGCTGCGCTGCGCGGGCGGGCGGACGCAGGCGGCGCTCAGCGCCTATGAAGCACGCCTCGCCGCCGACCCGATCGAGCGGCGGCGGCTGGCCGAATCCTTCTCGATCGGCGTCACGCACTTCTTCCGCGACCGGCGCGCCTTCTCGGCGCTGGCCAGCGCCCTCGAAACGACCACCCGGCGCCTGCCGGACGGACACACGCTGCGGGTCTGGGTGCCGGCCTGCTGCACCGGCGAGGAAGCCTATTCGCTGGCCCTGATGCTCTCCGGGCTGCGCACGGGCAGCGGCCAGCCGCTCGACTGGAAGATCTTCGCGACCGACATCGATGCGCGAGCCATCGCGATCGCGCGCCGCGGGCGCTACGCCACCGAAGCGGTGCGCCGGCGCGTACCCGCCGATATCCTCGCCCGGCACTTCACCGAGGTGCCCGGCGGCTACGTGATCGCTCCGGCGATCCGGGCGCGCATGGTGTTCGCACGCCATGACGTGCTCTCGGCCCCGCCGTTCCTGAACCTCGATCTCGTCACCTGCCGCAACCTGTTCATCTACCTGCGCCCCGCCGCCCAGGAACGGCTGCTCGCCGTCTTCCATGCCGCCCTCGGCAGCGAAGGCCTGCTGCTGCTCGGGCGGCGCGAATCGATCCGCACCGAAAGCCCGCTGTTCACGCCGCTCGATGGCAGTGCCCGGCTGTTCGTGCGCCGGCCCGCCCGGGCCCATCCCCCGACCGGAGCACGCTGTACGCCGACGCTGCCGACGCTGCCGGCGGCGGCCAGAAACCGGCTCGGGCTGTACGGGGCCGTGATCACGGCGCTGGCCCCGAATGCGGTGGTGATCGACGAGACCGGCAACTGCCTGCACTTCTTCGGCGAGGTCAGGAGCTTTCTCGGCTTCGTGCGCAACGAACCCGACCTGCGCCTCGCGAACCTGCTGCCGGAACCGTGGCGACCGGCCTATCAGGTGGCGCTGAGCCGGGCCCGGCGCGCCACCGTCAAGGACGGCATCGACAGTGTCGATCTGCCGCAGATCACCGGCTACGGCTCGGCCACCGGCCGCTGGCAGCTCAGCATCCGGCCGCTGCACGGGGAGGAGCTCGGCCATGGCTGGCTGGTGAGCTTCGAGGCCCAGTCGGTGCTGGCGAAGGACCCGGCGCACAACTCCGGCATCGAGGGCAACATCGGCTTCGAAAGCGAGCTCGATGACCTGAACCGCCGCTATCAGGAAGCGCTCGCCGCCGCCGCCACCGTCAACGACGAACTGCAGGCCACCAATGAGGAAATGCAGGCCGCCAACGAGGAGCTCGAAGCCACCTCCGAGGAAATGCAGGCGGCCAACGAGGAGCTGGAAAGCACCAACACCGAGCTGGAAATCCGGCTCAACGAACTGGCGGTGCTCAACGCCGAGCTGAACGAGATTCTCGGCTCGGCCGGCCAGATGCAGATCGTGCTCGATGCCGACCTGCGCGTCTGCCGCTTCAGCCCGTCCGCGACGCGCCTGTACGCGCTCGACCAGAACGACATCGGCCGGCCGCTGGCGCTGGTGCAGCCGATCGAGCCCCTGCCCGGACTCGACGCGCGGCTGCGCCGGGTGCTGAGCACGGGGCTGCCGCTGATGGAGGAGATCGACGCCGGCGACCGCGCGCTGATGCTGCAGATCACCCCGGTCGGCAAGAGCGCGGCCACGCGCCGGCTGATCCTCGGTGCCACCGACACGACGGCGCTGCGCAGTGCCCGGCGCGCCCAGCAGATCGGCGAGGAGCGCCTGCGCGAGAGCGAGAACCGCTTCCAGCGCATCGTCGAGCCGATCCCGGTCGGCATCGCGCAGCACGACCCCAATGGCGACGTGCGCTTCCTGAACCCGTATTTCACGCAGCTGTTCGGCTACTCGATCGAGGACATCCCCACCGTCGAGGACTGGTACCGGCTCGCGTGGCCGGACGCCGACGCACGGGCCAGGGCCCGCCAGCAGTGGCAGGAGGACCTGCGCGCGCAACGCCTCGGCCTCGACACTCCGGCCCGCGAGCAGCAGATCCGCTGCCGCGACGGCAACCTGCGCAGCGTCGAGATTGCGCTCGCACGGGGCGGCAGCGGGCCGTACGACGGCATCTATGCGGTGTTCAGCGATGTCACCGAGCAGCGCGAGGTCATGCAGCGCCTCGAACAGGCGATGCTGGCCGCGCAGTCGGCCGCGCGGGCCAAGTCCGAATTCCTCGCCAACATGAGCCACGAGATCCGCACGCCGATGAACGCCATCATCGGCCTGTCGGAACTCGCGCTGCACGGCGAGCTGCCGCCGCGCCAGCACCAGTACGTGCAGCGCATCCATCAGGCCGGCGTGTCGCTGCTCGGCGTCGTCAACGACATCCTCGACTTCTCGAAGATCGAGGCCGGCAAGCTGTCGATCGAGCAGGCACCGTTCTCGCTCGGCCGGCTGCTGCGCGACGTGCTCGATCTGGTCGCCGGCAACGCCCACACGCGCGGGCTGTACCTGTACGCCAGCGTCGATCCGCGCGTACCCGATGCCCTGACCGGCGATGCGCTGCGCCTGCAGCAGGTGCTGCTGAACCTGCTCGGCAATGCCGTCAAGTTCACGCCGCAGGGCGGCATCGTGCTGTCGATCCGGCCGGGCGGCAGCCCGCGGGCGACCACGCTGCAGCGCGAGTTCGTGTTCGAGGTCACGGACACCGGCATCGGCATCGAAGCGGAGGAGCGCCAGCGCCTGTTCCAGCCCTTCGAACAGTCCGACCCCTCGACGACCCGGCGCTACGGCGGCACCGGCCTCGGGCTCACGATCTGCCGCCGGCTGGCGAGCCTGATGGAAGGCCGGCTGGACCTGCATTCGGTGCCGGGCCACGGCAGCACCTTCCGGCTGCACGTGAAGCTCGGGATCAACGGCAGCGACCCTGCCGTGCCGGCCCCCTTCGTCGTGCGCGTTGCCGGGGGCAGCCACCGGGCCCGCGCGGCGCTGACCGGCGCCCTGAGCGGGGCCGGTCATGCCCCGGTCGCTGCGTCGTCGCCGGCCGATCTGGTCGTGCTGCTGTGGGAGCCGCAGGCCGATCTCGACGCGCTGCTCGCCGCGGCCACCGCGCCGCGCACGGTCGTGGCCCTGCGCCGCGAACTGCTGCCCGAGGACGTGCCGGCCGCGCTGCATGCGCTGTCCCCCGGCTGGCTGCCGCTGCCGTGGCTGCCCAACGAACTCGCGGCCGCGCTGGCCGGCAGTCATGCCGCGCAGATGTCCGGCCCGGCGCGCGTGCAGCCGCTGCCCGCCGGGCTGCGCGTGCTGCTGGTCGAGGACCATCCGGTCAACCAGATGGTGGCCGAGGACATGCTGCTGGAGGCCGGAGCCGAGGTGAGCCTGGCCGGCGACGGCCAGGAAGCGCTCGATCTGCTCGAACGCCTGCCCGATGACAGCTTCGATCTCGTGCTGATGGACGTGCAGATGCCGAAGCTCGATGGCATCGAGGCCACGCGGCGCCTGCGCCAGCAGCCGCGCTTCGATCGCCTGCCGATCATCGCGCTGACCGCCCATGCACTGCCCGAGGAATCCGCACGCTGTCGCGCAGCCGGCATGAACGACTGCCTGAACAAGCCCATCGACCAGCAGTCGCTGATCGAGACCGTGCGCCGGCATGCCCTCGGCAGCGGCGGTGCCCCGGCCTCGCTGCCCACCGGGCAAGCCCTCATCGATCCCGGCCTGCTGCCGGTGCTGCGGGAACTGCGTCAGCAGCTGCATGAGCCGACGACCCAGATTGCCGACCGGGCCCGCAACCTGCTCGAACGCATCGACGAACGCCAGCTGCAGCCGAAGCTGCGGGAAGCGCTGCTGCTCACCGCCGCGTTCCGCTACGTGCAGGCGGCCCGCCTGTTCGATGATCTGCTGGCAGATGACAAGTCGTCCGGTGGCGACTCCGGCCGTGCCGTGTAGCCGGGAGCGGCCGCCGGCGGGTGTAGCAAGTTGCTACACCCGTCCGCGCACGCACCGGCCGGGAAGCGGTCCGCAGCCCACACGGTTTGGTCACCTGAAATGACGATGCTATAAGCCGCCATCGTGCACGGAATCGAGGAGGACCGTACCCGTGGCAGCTGAACGCCGGACCTGTTTCATCGCCGTCGCCAACCACAAGGGCGGCTGCGGCAAGACGACGACCGTCGTGCACCTGGGGGCCGAATTCGCGCGCCTCGGCCTGTCGGTGCTGATCGTCGATCTCGATCCGCAGGCCAATGCCAGCCTGCACGTCGGACGCAAGCACCCGAGCGAGGTGCCCGTCACCTGCGCCGAACTGCTGCTCGCCGAGCCGGAAAAACTGCCGCTGGCGATCCATGACGACACCAACATCGAGGGCGTGGCGCTGATCTACGGCTCGCTGGCGCTCGGGCGCACCGAGGACCAGCTGCGCGAACGCACGCCCCGCCCGGCCGAGGAACTGCGCAGCAAGCTCGCGCCGCTCGATGGCATCTACGACGTGGTGCTGATGGACTGCCCGCCCAGCCTGAAGCTGCTGACCAGCAACGCGCTGGCCGCTGCCACGCATCTGATCATCCCGGTGATCTCCGGCTCGCAGTACGGCATGTACGGCGTCACCGACCTGATGCATCACGTCGGCATGATCCGGCGCATCAACCCCGGGCTGGCGCTGCTCGGTGCGCTGCTGATGCGTCACGACGAACGCCAGACCGTCTGCAAGCTGATCGAGGGTACGGCCAGGGCCGAGATCGGCCGGCTGCTGCCGGTGCGCATCTCGACCAGCACCAAGGTCGAGCAGGCGGCGATGGCCAATGCCAGCCTGCACCGCTGGGACCGGAGCGCGAAGGTCTCGCGCGAATTCCATCAGCTGGCCGTGGCGCTGGCCGCCGAACTGCAGCTGAGCGTGAGCGGGGAGGAGGACGAATGAGCCCGCGTGACCGCAAGGCCGAGCTGGCCCGCCGGCTCGAAGAGAACCATCAGCGTCACAGCAGCGCCCGTCAGGAGCTCGGTTTCGACGCCGGTCGCCGCCACCTGATGCTGCCGGTCGATGCGATCGATCCGAATCCGTTCCAGCCGCGCAAGGTGTTCGACGAGGACGAGCTTCGCCGGCTCGCCGGCTCGATCGCCGAACTCGGCCAGCACCAGCCGGTCGTCGTGCGCCCGGCGGGCGAGCGCTGGCAGCTGGTCGCCGGTGAACGCCGCTGGCGGGCCTGCCGGCTGCTCGGCAAGCCCACCATCGAGGCGCTGGTGCAGGACGCCGACGATGCGCGCATGGCGGTCACGGCGCTGGCCGAGAACATGGAGCGCGAGGATCTCAGCGATTACGAGATCGGCATCGCCATCCGCCGCATCGAGGATCAGTTTCCCTCCAAGGCCAAGCTTGCCGAAGCCCTGGGTCGCACCCGCGAGGACCTCTACAAGTATCTGGCCTTCGAGGCGCTGCCCGAGGATCTGCGGGCCCGGCTCGATGCACAGCCCCGGCTGCTGTCGCGGGCGGCGGCGGCCGACGTGAAACGCATGCTGGCCGATGAACGCGCCCTGCCGCTGCTGCGCGAGGCCTGGACGAAGCTCGAAGCCGGCGAGCTGCAGCAGACCCGGCTCGCCGCCTTTGTCGCCGCCGGTCTCGGCAAGGCTGAACCCGCCCCGCAGCGCAAGGCTGTCGAACGCGCGCTGCATCGCTTCACGCGCGAAGGGCAGCACGTCGGCACCGTCTCGCGGGACGCCGCACACTTCGTGATCCGCCTGAAGGTCGACGCCCTCAGCGGCGCGCAGGAACAGCGACTGCGAAGCTTCGTCGAAGCCCTGCTGGCGGAATCCGGCCCGGACCGCAACGAATCAGGCACCTGAACCCGGCCTGCGCGGTGTAGCAAGTTGCTACACCGCGGCCTGCACAGGGCGGACGGGTGAGCCTGCAGCGGGTTACGCTGCGTTTCCCCCTTCCTGACCCGAACCGCCGCCATGTCCCGAACCGCCGACGCTCTCGCTGCCTTCGACGCCATCAACGCCGAGGATCCGCAGCGCATCGAAGTAGCCGGCGTGCCGACCCCGCGCACGCTGGTCCACGCCCGCAGCGTTTCGCAATGGATCGAACGCCTGCATCCGCAGGCGAGCGAAGCCCTGCTGCTCGCAGCGCGCGCCCATCATCTGCGCCGCTGGGAACACCCGCGTTCGCAATGGCCGATGACGCGCGAAGGCTATCTGCGCTGGCGCCTGGAGCTGAAGCGCATCCATGCCGAGGTCGCCGCCGGCGTGCTGGGCGCGCTTGGCTACGAGCCCGAGCTGATCAGCCGGGTCGGCGCCCTGATCCGGCGCGAGCGGCTGAAGCTCGACCCGGAAGCGCAGGCGCTCGAGGACGCCATCTGCCTGGCCTTCCTCGAACACGACTTCGATAACTTCGGTCCGCAGCACGATCCGGCCAAGGTCATCGCCATCGTGCGCAAGACCTGGGCGAAGATGTCCGAACACGGCCGCTCGGCTGCGCTGACGCTGTCCCTGTCGGACTACGCGCAATCGATCGTCGCGCAGGCGCTGGCACCGACGCAGGCATGAGCACGCAGGAACAGCGGCTCGAAACCCTGCCGCTGCTGCTGCTCGATCTGCAGGCGACCGGTCCCCGCCCGGACGTCGATCATCCCTTCGATCTCGCCTGGTGGCTGCAGACTTCGGCCGGAGAGGCCATCGAGTCCTGCCCGATCGCGCTGCCGGCCCTGGCGCGCCTGCCCGCGATCCTGCGCCGGCGCGGCTGTGAACCCGGCACGGCGGGAGCTTTGTCAGCGCTCGCCGCCCGCGAACGGCTCGCGCCGGTGCTGGGAGCCTCGGCTGCGATCGTCGCGCATTACCTGCGCTTCGAAGCGGCCTGGCTGCGTGCCTGGTTCGGTGACGAGCTGCCGCCGCTGATCTGTCTGCACGCCCTGTCCAGACGCCTGCATCCGCGCCTGCCCAGCCATTCGCTCGCTGCCCTGGCAGGCCGCCTGGGCAGCGAACCGGCACAGCGCCATCGCGCCACCGATCACGTTGCCGCCACACGGGCGATCTGGCGCGCCATGCTGGCCGAACTCGCGGACCACGGCATCCGGACCCTGCCGGCGCTGCTGGCCTGGCTGAGCGAACCGAGCGGACCAGCCAGCACCGGAGCACGCGAATACGGCCTCGATCGCCGGCTGCGACTGGCCCTGCCGGATGCCCCGGGGGTCTATCGCTATCTCGATGCCCGCGGGCAGGTGCTGTACGTCGGCAAGGCCACATCCCTGCACAAGCGCGTAAACAGCTATTTCCGCAAGCGCCGGGGGGATAGCGCCGCAATCCGCGAACTGCTGACCCGTGCGACCGGGATCGAAACCACGGTCTGTGCGAGCGCCGTGCATGCCGCGATCCTCGAATGCCGCGAAATCCAGCATCTCGACCCGCCGTTCAACACCGCGCTGAAGCAATCCCGGCGTCCGCTGTACTGGCTCGATCACGAGCTGGGTATGGTCGCGACCGGGCACGACCAGCGATACCGGATCGGTCCGTGGAGCGGGAGCTGGAATGTCGAACTCTGGCTCGGCGCCTGCGAGGCCGTGTTCGACGGCGACCTTCGCAGGCTGCAAGGGATCACCGCTGCGCGGAGCGATGAAACCCCGCAACCGGACGCCGTGCGAACCGTGCTGCTGGCGGCGTGGCAGCATCCGCCAGACCGGCGCAGCCTGCTCGCGCGCGCCATCCGACGCCATCGTCACGATCGGTCCACCGAAACCGGTCCGGCTGCGGAAGAAAGCGAAGGGCATGCATCAGAGCAAGGCCGCAGACCAGAGGCATCGGCCGGAGCGACCGAACACCGCCTGGAGACCTTCGATCCAGTCACCTGCAGTGCCCGGGCACTGGCCACGATCGCCAGCCTGCACATCCGGTCCCGACAGTTGCTGCGCCTGCGCAAACGCCACTGGCAATGGGAGGAGGGCGGGCAACTCCTGTCGATTCACCTGACCGAGGGTGAGAGCGAGGGCGAAGCGGATGCGACCTCCCTCAACCGACCGATGACAGCCATCGACTGGGACCTGGCTTCCGTGCTCGCCGGCGAACTCACGCGACTGCGCCAGAACGGCTGCCGGGTATGGCGTCTGCCGCCCGGCGGGATTCGCAAGATGGCCAGCACTGCCACGTAACAAGGCCAGCAGGGCACGGAACATGACCAGCAGACACGTCAGATGGCCAGCAAATCCTCGTCAGATGACCAGCAGGCACGCGAAACTTGACCAGCGCTTTTTCGTAACAAGGCCAGCAGACACTAGTAAATATTCATCTGCAATCGACTGATTCAATTGGATTATTCAGGAATGACGCATCAATGCTAACCGTCTTTTAACCGATCTTTAACCAATCTTTAACCGCAGATTCGCGAACGACAACGAATCAGGCTTGTTTTATTCTTTAAAATCAAACGCTTACATTATTAACACCCATCTTCACAAGACTCACGGATATCTGGATCACGTAAGAAGGCCAGCGAACAAGTCATAACCTGCAAGCCGAAGAATCGTGGACCGGCTCCAAAGTTAACCACCACGACGCGAGCGCATGCCGCCTTCATAGCCAAGATCAGGGTCTAACAGTCGATCGATGGTCTTCAAACCAGCATGCTGGTCATATTTCGTGCCTTGCTGGCCATCTTTCGTCCCTGCTGGTCTTGTTACGTTACTGACCCCCGACACGCTATTGCCTATGCTGCAAGACATCGCGAGATGGAGTCACCGACGTGTCCGATCCTGTCCGTAAGCTCAATCAGTTGCAGCAACGTGCGACACAGATCGACAACCCGCTGCAACTGCCGCTCTGGCATGAGGAAAAGCGTGGCGTCCCGAACGAAGTCGTGCGCTCGGCACTGTTCAACGTCCGTAACCGCTGTGTGGCACGTCGCGAATTCAAGGATGAAGTCATCGCGGTGCTGAGTGGCGACATCTGCATCACCTACTCGGGTACCGAGCTGCGTCAGGACGACATGGACGTCTGGATGCAACTGCTGCACGAGGCCCGCCGCCAGCCTCTCGGTCAATGCGTCGAAATCAAGCCCTATGAATTCCTGAAGGATTTGCGCTGGTCACCAACCGGTTATTATTACAAGAAACTTCGGGAACACCTGAAACGCATGAAGTTCACGATGCTGGTAGTCAACTCTGCCAGACTGGGACGTGAAATCGGTGTTTCAATGATTCGCAAATACGAATGTGAAGGTCGGGACGGAGAAAAACTCGAACGCTGGCGCATCTGGATAGAACCGGAAGTCAAGGCATTGTTCGGCGATGTCTATTATACCCGCATCGACTGGCAGCAACGGGTCAAGATCAAGGGCAATCTTGCCAAACATCTGCACGGCGTATATTCCAGCCACGCTCAACCTTATCCATACAAGGTGGCTACGATTCTTGAAGGTTGTGGTTCGGACATGCGGGAGTTGCGAAACTTCCGCGTCAGTCTGCGTGAAGCGCTCGAAGAATTACAGCGGGTAGGTTTCATCGAGCATTTCCAGATTGACGACAACGATCTCGTACACGTGCGCAGGACACAGTCCTCCACGGTCGCTACGGAGCTGCCAATGCTCGAATTGCAGGCACTCGCGACGGCAAAGCCTCGCAAGGGAAAACGCGTTCTACCGGATTCTGACCAATGATCCATTGCCTTGCTGATTCTCCTTGAAGATGCCGGGTTTATGGCGAATCTACCGGCAGATCCAGCAATCCAAGTCTTTTTCTGCCAGTGCAATATTCGTTCTGTTGTGTGCCCTGCTGGCAACGGCGCTGTATTTTCTGATCCGCTGGGCAATCATTGATGCCGTCTGGTCAGGCGAATCAAAATCCTGCCATTCACAAGCTGGGGCCTGCTGGATATTCATTGCCGAAAAATGGAGATTCATTCTATTCGGTCTTTATCCACCATCCGAACAATGGCGACCGACTGTCGCGCTGCTGATGTTGCCCGGCTTTTTCTGGCTGATACGTCAGCCAGGCCGCACGAAATACCCGGCGGGACTGCTGATCCTGCTGCTGGATGTCTGGCTGATCGCCGGTGGTGGCCTTCTGCCATCCATTCCTGTGGCCCTGTGGGGTGGCTTGCCGCTGACCTTGCTGCTCACACTGGGTGCCCTGCTGGGAGCATTACCTCTGGCCATTGCACTGGCATTTGCACGAACCAGCCGGATATATGTCCTGCGTGCATTCGCCATGTGTTACATCGAAACATTGCGGGCTGTGCCACTGATCAGCGTGCTGTTCATGGCATCGGTGATGCTGCCGCTGCTGATGCCGGAAACTTCTGCTCCCGACAAGATGCTGCGGGCCCTCGGTGCCCTGATCCTGTTCGTTGCTGCCTACATGGCGGAGGCCATTCGCGGAGGACTGGTCGCCATTGCGGCCGGACAACGGGAAGCTGCAGCGGCTCTGGGCTTTGGCAGACGTTCCTATGCATGGCTGATTGCACTGCCACAGGCAATGCGTACGGCGATACCGGCCCTGACCGGTATCGCCATCGGCACGTTCAAGGACACATCGCTGGTGCTGGTCATCGGCTTGCTGGATTTGATGACCACTACCCGGGCTGCGCTGAGCGATCCGCAATGGCTGGGCCACCCGCTCGAAGCCTACGGGTTTGCCATGGTTCTCTACGGGGTGATGGCCTGGGGGGCGTCGCAGACTGCTCGACACCTGGAAACAACGCTGACTCATCACATGTAGCAAGTTGCTACATTCATATCCTGTCCCGCCAGCAGATGGAAAAAAGCAGTACACTGCCGGGCTGCACCAACCCATGCCATAACATCAAGGGTTGCATTGCAAATCATTGACTTGAGCGTTCATATCGATCAGGTCACCCCGATCGCACCAGAGCTGGTGACGCTCTGATCGCATCACTGGCGATCCAGCGTCAGAAAGGCAGGGAGGCATTGATGCCCGGATCCCAAGCAGCATCAGGCAGTGCAAGGCTCGCTTCCGGACTTCATTCCGCTGCGTGTGATGCTTCCTGCCCGCATCGGGGCATCCGGATGTTGTCAACCGGCATGATTCCGTGATCGGCTGATGATGGATCGAATCTCCAATCCCAAGATCAGCTTCTGGCTGCGCTGGCTGCTGGCCGGAGGTCTGCTGCTGGCAGCGACTCTCGGCCAGTCCCTGATGGCCCAGGACGACGAGATTGTCGTCATTGTTTCCAGTGACGTGAACATCCTGAGCCTGACACCGAACGGACTGCGATATATCTATTCCCTGCGCCTGCGCAACTGGCCCGATGGCAGCAGGATTCGCGTTTATGCCTTGCCCGATGACAATGAGACACATGGTGAATTCTGTCGTCATGTACTCGGAACCTACCCGGCTTCCCTGCGGCTTGCCTGGGACCGGGTTGCCTATACCGGCATTGCCTCGCCAGCCATCCAGGTAGCCACGGAAGAAGCCATGGTTGCGGCCATAGCCAGCTCGCCGCAGGCCATCGGATATGTACACCGCAAGGCGGTGACGCCTGGCGTCAAGATTCTGCCAATCACACGGGAACGGTGATGCAATGAACAGGATGCTTGTCTCGGACCGGCCTGGAGCGCTGGCATTGCTGGGGCTGATGTGGTTCCTGCCGGTTTTGGTCGCATCAGCCAAGGATGCAACGGACGCATGGCCGGGAGAATGGACGTTCAACGGCTTTCTGAGTCAGGGTTATTCTCTGTCCAATACCAATCGTTTCAATTCCAGCAATCAGCAGGGTGGATCCTTCGATCTGCGGGAGGCTGCGGTCAACACCCGCTGGCAGGTCAATGATCGCCTGTCCATGGCAGCGCAACTGCTGTATCGGGATGTGCCGGTGGCGAATGACGACGGGGTGAGGCTGGATTATGGCTTCATTGACTACAGTCAGGCCGCCGTCAGCGGCAATCAGAATTACGGCGTCACGATCGGACGTTTCAAGAATCCCTTCGGATTCTTCAATGAAACGCGCGATGTGCCTTTCACCCGCCCAGGCGTGCTGCTGCCGCAATCCCTGTATACCGAACGGGGACGGCCGTTTGCGATGGCGTCGCAGGGAGTACTGGCACATGCGGATTTCTTCACGGATACCGGCACTCTGGCGCTGAAGGCATCATTCGGTGAACCGATACCCGGCGGTGCATCGCTGGAATACATCCTGTTCGGGAATGATCTCAGCGGTCAGTTCGATCCGGACAAGGCGGTGACGGCTCAGGTGCGCTACGATGGTGCTGGCAACACTGAAGGCTGGAGTGCTGCCCTGAGCTATCTGTACTACTCGTATGACTTCAGTCGACCCCGCTCGCTGGGGCGTGATGCTTTCAACTTTTCCTTCCGGGTCATGGCCGCCTCACTGCAGTATTCGACGCCGGACTGGCGGATCACGTCGGAAGCCGGCTATGGACAGGCCTTCGACAACATCGATCGCTTCAGTGCCTATCTGCAGGGTGCCTACCGCTTGAGTCCGACGCTGGAATCCTTCCTGCGTTATGACCTGATGATCGTCGACGTGGAGGACCGCTGGGGACATGAATACGAACGCCAGGGCAGGGGACCGGCACACAATCGCTATGCGAAGGATCTGACCTTCGGCATCAACTGGGATCTGAGTCCGGATCTCACCGTGCGTGCCGAATGGCATCATGTCGAAGGCACGGGCTGGCTGAGTCCGGCCGAGGCAAATCTGCGCGAGACGGACCGGCGCTGGAATCTCGGCATGCTGGAACTGTCGTTCCGGTTCTGAGTACGACCTCAGCGTCCGGACTCCGCCATTTCCCTGAGCAGCGCCTGCTGGCGGGCCAGGGAATGGCCGCCGATCACGACGAAACCGGCCAGCCCCGCGTCATTCGATTCGAAGCGCAGGATTCGTATTCCGTCCTCGGTGAGTTCCCGCCAGACGCCGGTGAGTGTCGGGGGCGGCGGGCAGGTCACGATCGGGCAGGCAGGCGTCTTGATCGTGACCGGCATCGGCGGCAAGGACATTTCGGTCGGCTTGCCGGTCAGCGTCGAAGCCAGTGCGCGGGCGGCCTGCACGGCCGGCATGACGTATGGCCGCACCATGCCGTCGATCTGCGCGCAGTCGCCGAGTGCATGAATGTCTGCGGCTGAAGTGCGAAGCTGACGATCCACGACGATGCCACGTTCACAGATCAGTCCCGCACCGGCTGCCAGAGCGGTCTGTGGCCTGAGGCCGACTGCGGACAGCACGAGATCGGCATCGAGCGTGTCGCCGTCTTCGGTGCTCAGGCGATATCGACCGGCCCGCCTGTCGATGGCCCGGACCCGATGTCCGCAACGCCACTGCACGCCGGTCGCGGCCAGCGCCTCGGCCAGCTGTGTACTCGCGGGTACGGGCAGCAGGCCGGCGAGCGGGCGCGGTGCCGGATCGATCACCGTGACCCGGTATCCGCATGCGGTCAGGTCATTGGCAAACTCGCAGCCGATCAGGCCGGCACCGAGCAGGGCCACGTGTCCGGATGCAGGCAGTCGTTCCCGGAAACGGCGGTAATCGTCGAGGTGATTGATCGACAGGACCTCGTCGCTGGCATCGCCCCAGAAATGCAGCCGCACCGGTTCGGCGCCGATCGCGAGCACCAGGGAGCGGTAGTGATACAGCCCGCTGCTGCTCAGCAGCGTGCGCGAGTCCGGATCGATGCGCTCTACGCAGGTGTGCGGCACGATGGTGATGCCAAGCTGCCGCGCCATGTCGGCGCGAGTCGAGGCGATCAACGTCTCCGGGGTCTGCCCGCGTGTCAGCGCGTTGGACAGCATCGGCTTCGCATAGAAGTCGGCACGATCGGCAGCGATCAGCGTGATGTCGATCTGCGCATCGCGGCGGCGCAGCTCTCGGGCGAGTCCATACCCGGCGATGCCGGCTCCGACGATGACGATGGGATGCATGTGCCGGGCTCCCGACGCTGTGCTGATCATTCGTTGATATGCCGGGGCGATCCGCGGATCGCCCCGGCAACCCCGGCAGCTTAGGTGAGCGCATGAGGCTGTACGCGGGAGGATGTCTGCGGCACCGGCGTGCAGCAGGGCAGGCAGGGCATCCGGGCGATGGTGAACCGCCGCAAACGGGTGATCAGGTAATTTGTCACCGGCCCTGATCGAGCCGGGCCCGGGCGGCAGGCGTGGCATGCTCCGGCGTCCAGACCGGTGACCGGCACAGTTCGACCTGCATCGCCGTGCCCGCCGGCAGCAGCGGGGCCAGCGCACAATGGACGGCCTCGATGATCGTGGTGCCTGCCGGACAGGCCGGGGTCGTCATCGTCATGCAGATGCGCAGGCGGTCTTCTTCCCTGAAAATGCCATGGACCAGACCGAGTTCGATGATGCTGATGCCGGTTTCGGGGTCGATGACGCGTTCGAGTCGTGCCAGCACCTCGGCATCGGTGGGGCTGCGGACATGCATGGCCGGCCTCAACGGATGAATGCTCGGGAAACAGCCTGCATGCTAGCGTCCCCGGCCCGGCACCCGTTGATGCACAGGGAGTAACCCGGTCGGGCGGCCAGCCGGGGTGGCCACGCATGGGCATGGGGCTGGAGCTTGCCGGAATCATTCGATCAGGTGGTGGCATCGCTGACCGACCGGTCAGCTGAATTCCTCTTCCTGTCCATGATCTACCAGAATGCCGATGCGGCAGACCCTCCCCGGCGCCGGACCGGATTCCAGGTATTCCAAAGCATTCAGAAAATGACCGTTCTCAAGGAGAACTGAACGATGATCCGCCGCAGCCATCCGCCGGCCTTCCGGCTTGCCACCCTCCTCGGCGCCATGCTGGCCGGTGTGCTCTGGACCGGCCCGGCGATCGCCGATCAGCGCATTCGCTGCGAATCTGTCGATGGACGCCAGAATTACTGCTCGGCGGATACCCGTGGAGGTGTGCGGCTGGCTCGCCAGCTCAGCAGGAGTGATTGCTACGAAGGACGCACCTGGGGTTATGACCGGCGCGGGGTCTGGGTCAGCGAAGGCTGCCGGGCCGAGTTCATCGTGTTCGAACCGAGAGGTCGGGGCTATCCGGACGATGACTGGGGCGGGCGCGGTGATCGTGGTCGACACGGGGGCTGGGATGATGAGCGTCGGGGTTATGGCCGCGGCCCGCGCGAGGATGTGCGCGTGCGCTGCGAGTCCGACCGGCACCGCTATACGAGCTGTCGTATCGATATCGGGAACGGGCGCGTCGAACTGGTGCGCCAGTTCTCGGACGAGGATTGTCGGTACGACCGCAGCTGGGGTTACGACCGCCGCCAGATCTGGGTCGATGGCGGTTGCCGTGCCGAATTCGTGATCATTCGCTGATGCCGGCCGAAGCACAGAATCCGCCCGCGGCGCGTTCGTGCGCGCCGGTCGTGGTGCTCGACTTCGAAACGACCGGCATGAACCCGGGCCACGGCGACCGCATCACCGAAGTCGGTGCCGTGCGCATCGAGGACGGCTGCATCACGGCACGCTTCCAGAGTCTCGTGCGCACCGGCGTGCCGGTGCCGCCGTTCATCCGGCAGCTGACCGGCATCAGCGATGCGATGCTGGCAGGGGCACCGCCGGCAGAAGAGGTCCTGGCGCAACTCGTCGAGTTCATCGGCCGGGACGCGCTGGTCGCACACAACGCGAGCTTCGACCGGCGTTTCCTCGATGCCGAACTGGCGCTGATCGGGGCAGTGCGTCTCCAGCCGGTGTTCTGCACGGTGCTGCTGTCCCGCCGGCTGCTGCCGCAGGCGCCAAGCCACAGCCTCGGAGCGCTGGTGAGCTGGCTCGGACTACCGAGTGACGGCGTTCATCACCGTGCACTCGCCGATGCCGAGATGACCGCGCACCTGTGGCTGCATCTGCATCAGGTGCTCGATCAGCGCTATGGCTTCAGCCAGGTGTCGCTTGCCTGGCTGCAGAAACTCATCGACCGGTCACCGCGCAGCGCCGACACCTGGCTGCGCAGTCAGACAGTCGAAATCGTGCGTGCATGAGCTGAAGGGCCGGGCCGATCCCCGGTTCAGGCCGGCCGCCGGCGCCGGTCACCGCGATCCGCACGGCGCGGACCGTCGGCACGCGCCGACGGCTCCGGGCGGGCCGCCGCTGGCCGGCCGCCGCCGTCACGCCCCTGCGGCGCCCGGGCCCGGGTGGCAGGCACGCGTTTGCCGGGCACGGGGGCAGCACGCTGGGTACGCGCGGGCGGCGCGGCAGCCTCCGGCGCATCGTCCGCTTCAAACTCCGGATGAACCTGGATTGGCAGCGGGCGACGGATCAGCTTCTCGATGGCGGCGAGCAGCGGCTGCTCCTCGGCGCTGACCAGCGACACCGCAGCCCCGCTGCTGCCGGCACGGCCGGTGCGCCCGATGCGGTGCACGTAATCCTCGGCCACGTTCGGCAGGTCGAAATTGACCACGTGCGGCAGTTCGCTGATGTCGATGCCGCGGGCCGCGATGTCGGTCGCCACCAGAATCCGCAGCGAACCGTCCTTGAACGAGGCCAGCGCCCGGGTGCGGGCCGACTGGCTCTTGTCCCCATGCAGGGCCAGGGCCGGCAGGCCGGACTTTGACAACTGCTCGGCGAGGCGGTTGGCGCCATGCTTGGTACGCACGAACACCAGCACCTGATGCCAGTCCTGGCTGCGGACCAGATGGGCGAGCAGATGACGCTTGCTCGCCCGCTCGACCCGGTATACCTGCTGCTCGACCCGATCGGCCGTGGCATTGCGCGGCGCGACCTCGACCATGGCCGGTCGATCGAGCAGACCATCGGCGAGCTTGCGGATATCGTCGGAAAACGTCGCTGAAAACAGCAGGTTCTGACGCTGCTTCGGCAGCAGTGCGAGAACCCGGCGGATGTCGCGGATGAAGCCCATGTCGAGCATGCGGTCGGCTTCGTCGAGCACGAGGATCTCGACATGCCCGAGCTCGACGGTCCGCTGCTGCACATGATCGAGCAGTCGCCCGGGCGTGGCGACCAGAATGTCGATGCGGGTCTTCAGCTGTTCGACCTGCGGATTCATGCCGACCCCGCCGAACACCGTCATCGAGCGCAGGGGCAGATGACGCCCGTAGGCACGCACGCTGTCCTCGACCTGGGCGGCCAGCTCCCGGGTCGGAGTCAGGATCAGCGCGCGGATCGGCGCGCGGGGTCCGGGATGACGGCTGGGGCGGGTCGACAGCAGCTGCAGGATCGGCAGCGTGAAACCGGCCGTCTTGCCGGTGCCGGTCTGGGCGCCGGCAAGCAGATCTCCGCCGGACAGCACCGCCGGGATCGCCTGGCGCTGGATCGGTGTCGGCGTGTCATAGCCACGCTCGGCCACGGCACGGACGATTTCAGGGGCAAGCCCCAGCTCGGAAAAGGACATGTGCAGGCATCCGTTGTACGGCATTCAGGCCATCAGGTCCGGGAGACGAGGGACAGGCGGACCAGACTCGGTGGCGGATCGCCCCTCCGCCGGGAACCGCGCAGTATCCATGTATCTGCGCGATTGACCAAGTGTTTTCATCGGAATAAGACCTGCTGAACTCCCGGTGGAACCGGGTACTCCGGGCAGCCTGGTTGCACTTTGATTGCGAATCCGGGCTTGACGACCGGATCGCGATTCGTAGAATGCGCGGCTCGCTGCAGTCAGCCGGGTCAAACCGGGGCCTGCAGCAGGCGGCGCGGATTGACGAAGATTTCTCTTGCATATGCGTCATACGGACGCTTGACGGGATGAAAACGGTCAGTAGAATGCGCGGCCTCGCTGGAAGGCGGGAATGATTGACTGGCGGTAATGGTTGATCGTTGCAGTCTTCCGGCAAAGCGGTGAAAACACTGCTTGCGGAATTGAAGAAGGCGTGTAGAATGCGCGCCTCGCCGAACGAACGGGTCGGCGGAGTTCTTTGACAGCTTGACTGAGTAGTTTGTGTGGGTGCTTGCGCTGGAG